>JBAQGR010000585.1:0-11095 GCA_049287895.1 Desulfatitalea sp. | reverse complement strand
TCGAAGCCTTGGGCCAGGCGGCTGCGCAACGCCGGCTCGCCGGGCACCGGCCCGTAGCGGGTATGCTGGGAGGCCAGGGCCGCTTGGGTGGCGGCGATGATCGGCGCGGGCGTGTTGAAATCGGGTTCGCCCACGGCCAGGCTGATGATCTCGCGGCCCTGGCGGCGCAATTCCTGGGCCAGGGCGAAGACGCGCGTGGTCTTGGACTCGCTCACCGCCGTCAGGCGGGCGCTGAAGTGGGGTTCGCCTTTCAGCATGGCCGCAAACTCCCGGCGCAGCGCGCGGCCTGGCGCAGCACACAGTCCATCAGCACCAGGGCGGCCATGGACTCCACGATGGGCACGGCCCGGGGCACCACGCAGGGATCGTGGCGGCCCTTGGCTTCCAGCGTGGTTTCCCGGCCGTCGAAATCCGCCGTGGCCTGCTGCTGGCCGATGGTGGCCGGCGGCTTGAAGGCCACCCGGAAGTAGATCGCTTCGCCGTTGGAGATGCCGCCCTGGATGCCGCCGCTGTTGTTGGTGCGCGTGCCCAGCCGGTCTCCTTTTTGGACGAACGGGTCGTTGTGTTGGGAGCCCTTGATTAGCGCGCCGGCAAAGCCCGAGCCGATTTCGAACCCCTTGGTGGCCGGAATTGAAAGCATGGCGTGGGCCAAGAGCGCCTCCAGCTTGTCGAAGACCGGTTCGCCCAGACCCACCGGCACATTGCGGCACACGCAGGTAAGCACGCCGCCCAGTGAATCCTTGGCGTCCCGGGCGGCCTGGATGGCGGTTATCATGCGGCCGGCCGCCTCTGGGTCGGGACAGCGTACCGCGTTTTGATCCACACTATCGCGCGTGACGCTCTCCATATCGATGGGCATGGCGTGCACTGCATGCACGGCGCTGACCCAGGCCACAATCTGGACACCGTAGCGCTGGCGCAGGATCTTGTCGGCGATGGCTCCGGCCGCCACCCGGCCGATGGTCTCCCGCGCGCTCGCTCGGCCGCCTCCGCTGGAGGCCCGAATGCCGTATTTCATCTGGTAGGTGTAGTCGGCATGGGAGGGCCGCGGAGTTAGGGCCATGCTGGCATAGTCGCCCGGCCGCTGGTCGCGGTTGGGCACAAAGAGGCCCACCGGCGTGCCCAGCGTGCGGCCGTTTTCCACCCCGGAAAGGATGGACACCGGGTCGGCCTCCTGGCGGTCGGTGGTCATCTTGCTCTGACCCGGCCGCCGCCGGTCGAGCTGTGCCTGGATATCGGCCTCGCTCAATTCAACGTTGGGCGGACAACCATCCACAATGGCGCCCACCCCTTTGCAGTGCGATTCACCGAAAGTGGAGACGCGAAAAAGGGTGCCGAACGAACTGGACATATTTACTCCTCAAACCATTGCCTTAAGCATATAATCCCTTGAATACTTCCCAATAATTCGGAAAGGACTTCTTCACGCAACCTTCATCCGTGATTACGATGCCCGGCACTTTCAGGCCGGCCACGGCAAAGCACATGGCGATGCGGTGATCGTTGTAGGTCTCGATGGTGGCGCCATGCGGGCGGCCACCGGTGACCCGCAGCGTGTCCGGGCCGCACTGGGTGGTGATGCCCATCTTGGCCAGCTCCTGGGAGACGGCGGCCAGCCGGTCGCTCTCCTTGGCCCGCAGGTGGGCCACATTGCGGAGGGTGGTGGTGCCTTGAGCAAAAGCCGCGACCACCGCCAGGGTGGGCACCATGTCGGGCATGTTACCCATATCCACGTCGATGGCCGTCAACGCCGCGCCGCCGGTGACGGCGATGCCGTCAGGGTCCTGTTCGACGCGGCAGCCCATCCGGCCGAAGACCGCGGCCAACCCCACATCCCCCTGGCTGGAGGCCGGGGAGATTCCCTGCACCTTGACCCGGGCGCCGGTGATGGCCCCGGCGGCCCAGAAGTAGCCGGCCTGGGAAGCATCCGGCTCCACCGCATGATCACCGGCCCGGTAGATCTGGCCGCCAGGTACGTCGAAATGGATGTAGCCGTTGCGCCGCACCGCGATGCCGAACAGCCCCATGATATCCACGGTCATGTCGATGTAAGGCCGGGAGACCGGGCCGTTGCTCACTTCGATCTCCAGCCCCTGGGCCAGACAGGGTGCGGCCAGAAGCAGGGCGGAAAGATATTGGCTGCTGGTGCCGCAATCGATGGTGGTGCGGCGGCTGGCCGGGTGGCCGCCGGGGATGATGATGGGCGGGCAGCCGTTGCCGCGCTGCGAGCGGGCATCGATGCCGAACAGCCGCAGGCTGTCCAGCAGGGCCTGCATGGGCCGCTCCTGCATGCGTGCCGAGCCGGTGAAGCAATAATCGCCCGTGCCCAAAATGGCCAGTCCGCCAAGCAACCGCATGGAGGTGCCCGAGTTGCCCAGATCGATGGGCTCGGCACAGGCCGCCAGCCGCCCGCCCGAGCCGCGCACGACCATGGCGCCGGGCTGCTCGTCCGCAGCGATGCCCATGCGCCGCAGGGCCGCCAGGGTCAACAGGGTGTCGTCGCTGCGCAGCGGATTGCCGATGTGGCAGGTACCGTCGGACAGGGCCGCGGCGATCAGCAGGCGGTGAGTGTAGCTCTTGGAGCCCGGCACCTGTACCGAGACCACTCGTTTAATGGGTTGCGTGTCGATCTGGATCATCACTAGTTCTTTGTCTTGGCGGTTGCCGGCACCAGGACAAGCATTGCGCACCGGTCCTTCCTTTTAGCGTAGCCATGGCCCCAAAGCAAGCGCTTCGGCACGCTCCCGCTCGGGTGGCTGAATGCTTGACGCCCCGCTTCAGACGGGAAAAGCGAACCTTGAACAATCCCGATTTTTTGCTTATTATCGCGCATAATCGGATCAGAGGAACAGGAATAGTTTCGCTATCATGAATCAGATAAAAACTTAGGCGAAGGGGTATATGGGTACAACGCAAAGTCGGATAGGTGAGCAGTTACACTTTTTAGTTGCCTGCATGCTAATTACATCAATGCTAATATGCGGGTGCAGCCACTTTTATGAGGGCTTGCAGGCCAGGTCAACCTTTGAAGAAGCGAACGATCTTTTCAGCCGGGCATGCTACGAGGCCTCTCTGAACAAATATGAGCGGATTTTGGAAAAATACCCCACGAAGGCAGACAGGGTTCTTTTCGAGATGGGTATTATTTATGCGCATCCCGGAAATGAGAAAAAAGACTATGAGAAATCTCTGGAATGTTTTCAGAAAATCATAAAGGAGTACCCGGGGAGTGGGTACAGGCTAGACAGTGAGATGATGATATTTCATATCAATAATGTCACCCTCAAGGATAAGAGGATTGCCGGGCAGTACACACAGATTGAGACTCTCCAACAAGCGGTTAAAAGCAAGGAGGATGATATTGTTACACTGCAAAATAGGATTGAAGCGCTCGAACAAAGGCCTTTTGAAATCCTGAACGAACCGGCAGATAAGATTCTGATTGAAAAAAATGAACGACGATTGACGTTGATCTCAAAAGGTAAGGTGCTCAGGTCTTACAAGATAGCATTGGGGGGAGACCCGAACGGTCCAAAAGAAAGGCAAGGCGACAACAAAACCCCGGAGGGAACCTACGTCATCGATTCAAGAAACAAGAACAGCCGTTATCACCTGTCTATTCATATTTCCTATCCAAACGAGAGAGACAAAAAGCGAGCGAAAGAACTTGGTGTCTCTCCGGGCGGAGACATCATGATCCACGGCATTAAGAACGGTTTCGCGTTGGTTGGCGATCTTCACACGGAGTTTGACTGGACGAAAGGATGTATTGCCGTTACAGACGAAGAGATAGAGGAAATTGACAAATTGGCGCCAAATGGTACGATTGTTGAGATAAGGCCGTAGAAACTGTGTTATTAACCCGGCAGCTAAACAAGCGCGCCCGGCATGCCGGACTTGATCCGGCATCCAGCGAGAACCTTGGATTCCCGCCTTCGCGGGAATGACACGCGTTGATACATTCGATTGCCGATGTATTAATTTTCTTCATCAAGGAAGGTATCCTGTTTAACCCATGTGCCGAATTATTGACCTGTCACTTTTATCCCATAGGCTTCGTCTTTTAGTTCTATGTGTTGTCATCTTGACTCTACATGGATGTGCTGCAATGAAAAGTATTCAGGAGAAATCCTGGTCTTTTCTAGGCTATCCGGAAGAAAATATCGAACGAAATCAGTTTTCGGTTGCAAACGAAGATGACGTCATTGGCCGGTTGGCGGTCATAAGGCTCGATCAGGGGGATACGCTGCCGGATATTGCAAGGCACTTCAGCCTTGGAATCAATGCGATCAGTGCAGCTAATCCGGGGGTAGATGTATGGGTGCCTGAGGCCGGAGAGCGTATCATGTTGCCTCTGAGCTTCATTCTGCCGGAACCGCCTAGAAAAGGCATCGTGATCAACTTAGCCGCTATGCGGCTCTTTCAATTCAAAGCAGATGGTAAGTCACTGGTGGTGTCGACCTACCCGGTTGGTGTCGGTACCACAGAGCGACCCACGCCCATGGGTCAAATGTATGTGGCGCGCAAGGCAAACCGGCCGATCTGGCACGTGCCTGCCTCAATTGCTCAGGATCATCGAAAAAAAGGAGACCCTCTGCCCTCAATGGTTCTGCCGGGACCTCAAAATCCCTTGGGAGAATACGCGCTATACTTATCTGAGTCGTCTTATTTGATCCATGGTACAAATAAGCCGTCCAGTATTGGTCTTAGCGCAACCAATGGCTGCATAAGACTCTATCCTGAAGACGTGAAGAAGCTCTACGAGAGCACTCCGGTTAATACACCGGTATCTATCGTTAACCAGCCATATCTCATAGGTCAAGGTAATGGAGTAATCTACATGGAAGTTCATGCGCCCTTGGAAGGCCTGGACGCAGTTGATACAAAGAAGATATATGCGAAATTAAGAAACATGGAAAAGAAATCGGCGCGCAAGCTTGACTGGGGTAAAGTTAAGAAAGTAATGGCCGAGGCCAGGGGGATTCCTGTTCCAATATTCGAGATCCGTCAAGGAAGTGGAGAAGGGGTTGCGGAAACTATCGGCGTCAAACACCCAAGCAAATTGTGTTGCAAACCAGAAATACCGGAACTGAAATCGGAGGCATGGTATGTTTTGGCTGCTATCATGCGGGACGAGATTGAAGCAGCGAGGATTGCCGCCATTATCAACCACCAGGGTCCACCAATCCCGGCTAGGGTGTTATCAGAAAGCGATCGCTACCGTGTTGTTGCCGGTCCTTTCAATGATATCGGCGAGGCCAAAGATGCTATCAAGCGCTTAAAAATTGATTTGGAAATAGACGGTATATTGATCGAACCTGTCCGCAAGAAATAGTCGATCCCGCTTGACCTTGATAACCACACCCTACCAGGAAATAAACGACCATAATACAAGCACCTTAAGGCCGCCAGCGCGTTGAATTACCGCCCCTCCAGCACCAGAAGCGACCCTGCATTGAGAAATTGAAATGGCTGTGCTATAAGCTCTAACTGCGGTATATGTCCTCGCAAAGAATCAATAACCAATCTGGTTATTATTTATGTAACAGCGCTCAATTTTAGCAGTTGCTGTTATTAAACCGGCAATTGAATGTCCCAACGCGTGTCATTCCCGCGAAGGCCGGCATCCAGGTTCTTGCTGGATGCCGGATCAAGTCCGGCATGACGGGCTTGCATATTTAGCTGCCGGGTTAATAAAATAAGGTAAACTGAATAGAAAGGAGGTGATTTTAAAATGAAGAAGAGTCTTTTGGTATTTGCACTGATGCTTGTTTTCGCTATTACTGTGATGGGTTGTGCAACAAGCGGTGACCTCGAGAAAGTTCAGGCGCAAGAAAAGCAGATTGGTGCGAAAGCGGATCAGGCAGCGCTGGATGCACAGGAAGCCAAGGCAGCAGCCATGGAGGCCACGAGAAAGGCCGAGGATGCCGCAGCACGCGCCGAAAATGCTGTAAAGGCGGCAGAGGAAAGGGAGAAGATCGCGGCAGAAAAAGAGAAGAAGGCGGACGCCCTTTTCCAGAAATCAATGAAGAAGTAAGTCAAAGCAATGATTGTGTGTCAACGCCCGTGCCCATACAGCATGCTGTATGGGCACGGGCATTGACCGGCGTCGGTATTGGAGCCCCATCGCAAGAACAGGCTAAGCCACATCCAAAAGCGCTCATCCAGCCAAAATAGGGAATGATGTTTCAAGATATCAATCCTGTTTTCCAACTGTAAAATTGATAGCACCATAACCAGCCGGAACCACCTCGATGGTGCCGGCCGTGGCCCCGCAAGTTGTCTCATGTTTTCTGATTTTTGCCATTCGACAGGGTATTGCGTCCCATGTTTTGATCCGCCTCGCAATTTCCAGCGATAGTTTTAATCTTAGGCAAAATTGCCTCTTGCCCGGATATGGGCCAAAGAGCGCTTTACATCTCCCAATCACATTTGGTAGCATGCAAATTTGCTAAAAACGGCTTGATTGCAGCGGCGCGGACCGCTTGGAGGAGTTGGAACAAAAGAAACGGATTGCGTCGCCTGGGAACAGGTTCGCGGCCGTCACTGAAAATAGACAGACACGCAAGTGCCTTTACTTAAACAATTTTTATAAAGCAAGGAGAAGCACCCCATGGCCCAACTCATTACGGACCGCCGCGACATCGACTATGTTTTGTTCGAACAGCTGGACACCGAAGCCCTGCTGAAGACCGAAAAGTTCAGCGAGTTCACCCGCAAGACCCTCGATCTGATCATCAACGAGGCACGCACCTTCGCCCTCAAGGAGCTTTTGCCGGTGTGCGCCGAAGGCGATCGGCAGGGGGTGACTCTGGAAGACGGCGTCGTCAAGGTGCCGGCCTGTTACCATCGCGCCCACAAACTCTATATCGAGGGCTCCTGGACCTCGTTGAGCGAGCCGGTGGAGCTGGGCGGCCAGGGCTTGCCCCCCTCGGTGGCCCGCGCCGTGCAGGAATACATGGTCGGCGGCAACTATTGCTGCGTCAACTACGCCAATTTCGGTCACGGCACCGGCAAGATGATCCATCTGATCGGCACCGAAGAGATGAAGCGGCTTTTCGTCCAGAAGCTTTACACTGCTCAATGGACCGGCGGCATGCTGCTCACTGAACCCGAGGCCGGATCGGACGTCGGAGCCCTGACCACCGAGGCCGTCAAGAACGCTGATGGCACCTACTCGATCACCGGAACCAAAATTTTCATCACCAACGGCGAGCACGACCTGGCCGACAACATCATTTCGCCGGTTCTGGCCCGCATCAAAGGCGCCCCAGAAGGCACCAAAGGCATCTCTATTTTTATTGTGCCCAAGTATTGGGTCAATCCGGATGGTTCGCTGGGCGAGCGCAACGACATCGTCTGCACCGGCATCGAAGAGAAGATGGGCATTCACGGCAGCGGCTGCTGCACCATGACCCTGGGCGCCAAGGGCAAGTGCCGCGGCATATTGCTGGGCCAGGAGAACCAGGGCATGAAGGTCATGTTCCACATGATGAACGAAGCGCGCCTGAGCGTCGGCTTTCAAGCCTTTTGCCACGCATCGGTGGCCTACCAGTATGCCCTGAACTACGCCCGGGAGCGCATCCAGGGCAAGGATATGACCGGCGGCAAGAATTCACCCTCGGTGCCCATCATCCGCCACCCGGATGTACGGCGCATGCTCATGTGGATGAAATCCCATGTGGAAGGCCTGCGCAGCTTCATCTACTTCACCGAAAGTTTGTTTGCCAAAAACACCTTGGCGTGTACCGACGAGGAGTGCAATTATTATAATGGCTTGATCGAGCTTTTCACGCCCTTGATCAAGGCCTATTGCGCCCAGCGCGGCTTTGACGTGACCGTGCAGGCCATGCAGGTGTTTGGCGGTTATGGCTACTGCAAGGAGTTCCCGGTGGAGCAACAGCTGCGCGACTGTAAAATCACCTCGATCTACGAGGGCACCGACGGCATCCAGGCCATGGACCTTCTGGGCCGTAAAATTGTCGGTGACGGAGGCAAGGCCTTCGGCGACTTCCTCAAACTAGTCCAGGAGGTCATCGACCAGGCCAAGAAGAAAGAGAATCTGGCCGGCATCGCCAAGTCGATGGAAGCAGCGGTCAAACGTATCGGCGAGGTGGCCGGCGCCCTGGGCAAAAACGTCATGTCGCCCCATATAAAGCAAGCCTTCGCCCACGCCTTCCCCTTCCTGGAAGTGATGGGCGACGTCATCATGGGCTGGATGCATCTGTGGCGGGCCTCGGTTGCCACCAGTGCCCTGGCCAAGGGGGCCAAATCCAAGGACGAGGCTTACTATCGCGGACAGATCAAGACCGCCGAGTTCTTCATCGATACCGTATTGCCCTGCACCATGGGCCAGATGGAATCCATCGCCCGCATGAGCAACGCGGCCAACGAGATGGATGAGGCCGGGTTCGGGAATTAATCAATCGACTGTTCGGGCGTACCTTAGTGTACGCCCTTGGTTTCGTACAATTGTGCCCTTTGTGTGCGCCCTATGATTTTAGCGATTAAAACGAAATTGGAGGTTCCATGGCCGGTAAGTTTATCAGTATTCGCAATTTAAAGTTCTTGTTGTACGAAGTTTTCGATACCGTCGCCCTTACAAAAGCCCCTTATTACAGTCAGCACAATCAAAAGGCATTTGATTTGGTATTGGATGCGGCGGCCAAAATCGCCCAAAAGAAGTTTTATCCTCTTTTTGAGGAGATGGATCGCAAACCACCGTACCTGGAAAACGGGCAAGTCAAAGTACATCCGGCGGTTCGGGACATCATGAAAGAGTGCGGTGAGGGTGGATGGATCGGCGCCGCTTTCCCCGAAGCGTGGGGTGGAGAACAGATACCCCACATTCTTCACTGCGCCTGTCATTTGATCACATCTTCAGCCAACTACTCGGCGGGTGTTTATTCGGAGCTCACTTCGGGTGCGGCTCGCCTTATCCACTCTTTTGCTTCGGAAGATTTAAAAAAGAAGTACCTGCCGGACATGATGGCCGGTAAATGGCAGGGCACCATGGCCCTGACAGAACCTCAGGCCGGCAGCTCCCTTAGCGACATCACCACCACAGCCTATCCCAGCGGCGAGGGTTTCTACAGGCTCAAGGGCACGAAGGTGTTTATATCGGCCGGCGACCATGATGGCGTAGACAACGTTGTGCACATGCTTTTGGCCCGTATCGAAGGCGCCCCCCCGGGTGTTAAAGGCATCTCATTGTTCTTGGTGCCCAAGCTGCGTGTGGAGGGCAAAAACAAGTTGGTCGCCAACGACGTCGCCGTCTCCCAGGTTTTCCACAAAATGGGCTATCGCGGCGCGCCTATTACCGAACTGAGCTTCGGCGACAAGGACGATTGCCGCGGATTTATGGTGGGCGAGCCCAATCGTGGTCTGGCATACATGTTCCAGATGATGAACGGTGCCCGGATCGGCGTAGGCCTTGGTGCGGCGGCCATCGCTTCGGCGGCTTATTATGCCTCCTTGGATTACTGCAAAACCCGCCCCCAGGGACGCAAGTTGGGTCAAAAAGATCCTTCCACGCCCCAAGTGGCCATTATAGAGCATGCCGATGTTCGTCGTATGCTGCTGTTCCAGCGCGCGGTGGTGGAAGGTTCCGAAAGCCTGTTGATGCAATGCGCGCTCTATGAAGATAGTATGTACTGCAAGCCCAAGGAAGAGCACGAGCACTTCGAGCTGCTGCTGGACCTGCTGACCCCCATGGCCAAGAGCTATCCCTCGGAAATGGCGATTCTCTCCACCAGCCAGGCGATTCAGTGCCTGGGCGGCTACGGCTATTGCGAGGATTTCCCCGTGGAGCAGCATTTCCGCGACTGCCGGATTCATCCCATTCACGAAGGCACCACCGGTATCCAGGGCATGGATCTGCTTGGCCGCAAGGTGGTCATGAAAGACGGCCAGGCCTTTATGCTCTTCCTGGAAGAGGCCTGGGCCACCATTGCCAAAGCGCGCGAAATGGCCAAGATCGCGCCATTTTCCCAGCAGCTCGAAGCGGCCTTGAAGACCCTGGAGCAGGTGACCGCCCAGTTGGCCGGATCGGCCGTCACCAAAGGTGCGGAAGTCTTCCTGGCCGACGCCACGCTCTACCTGGAGATGTTCGGCATCGTCGCCATTGCCTGGCAGTGGCTCAAGCAGGCCACCGTCGCCCAAAAAGCCCTGGACGGCAAGGCCAAGGCCGCAGACCTCAATTTCTACCAGGGTAAGCTGGTGACGGCCAACTACTTCTTCGCCTATGAGCTGCCCAAGATCAACTATCTTGTCCAGCGCCTGACCGACGGCAATCCGCTGACCGTGAAGATGGAAAGCAGCTATTTCAACGACTGATGCCGTTGAAGGTCTGTTCGCTGAGAAAATAGCGGGCGTTGGGTGCGGCAATACCCCCAACGCCCTTTCATTAGGAAGAAATGCTCGGTGCAATGATTGCCATATCGATCCTTTTCTGGATCGGCACCATGATCGCGGTGCCGCTGGTGGTCGTCTACCTGCCCGTCGATTATTTGACCAACGAGGAACACGCCCGCCTGCGCAACCGGGTGCCTTCGGTTTGGCGCTATCCTTATCTGATCGTCAAAAACATCTTCGGCGTCCTCTTCATCGTGGCCGGCCTGGCCATGCTGGTGCTGCCCGGCCAGGGCATCCTGACCCTGGTGCTGGGGCTCGCCCTGATCAACTTTCCAGGCAAGCATCGCACCATCCAGCGCATTTTGGGGCATCGCCGCGTATTGGCGGCCATCAACCGCCTGCGCGCGCGCGCCAAAAAGCCACTCATGGAAAAGCCGCCGGCTGCGGCTTGACAAACCCCCCGCGGATTGGAATGATAGCCCTTCTTTGAGACCCGGCTGTTACCGGCCGGCGCTTTTGCACTCAAGACAAACGACCCACAGGCCGATTCTTCTGGGAAGAGGCTCGGATGTGAACCCATGACCCCAAAACAGCGATCCATGCTACCCGTTCGCCAGGACCCGCCGCAGCGCATCTGCCTGGCCTGCGGCGGCCCGCTGCCGCCGCGGCACCGGCGCTATTGCACCAACGAGTGCCGGCAGTTTCTGCTCGCCGCCCTCAACCGGCGCACGGGATTGCTGCG
>JBAQGR010000584.1:0-8475 GCA_049287895.1 Desulfatitalea sp. | reverse complement strand
GGGCCGCCTGCCACTCCAAGGCCCAGTTGGCGTCCCGGTCGCCGTCACCGTCGGAATCGTAGTCGCAGTTGTCGTTAGCGTTCAAGGGCATGAAGTTGTCGAGCCGATCCGGGTCGTAACTTTCGATATCCGCGAAGTCGTACAGGGTCTTGTTGTTGGCGCGGCAGTAGGCGCGGATCTGCTCATTGCGAAGGTTGAGGTTGCCCTCTGCGCCCGTGCCGTCGAGATGCCCGGTCATATAAACGAAGCGGACCTTTGGAAAGTCCGTCTCAAGTTTCGCCATAAGCGAAAGATAGGTGTCGATGTTGGCCTTAGAGGCACCGCTGACCTCGCCGCACCACGACCAGATGACCACATTGACCTGGGAGTTCGCGTTCAGGTAGTTGCGGGTGGCCGTGGCCCAGGCGGTGAAGTTGGGGTTGCCGAGGTCGGAGGCACCGCTGAAAGGAGCGTCACGCAGGTCCAGGGCCCCTCCGCTGCCGCCATTGTTCCACGCGAAGACAGAGCCCTTGAAGCTGACCAGCCCGGTCATGCCGGTGGTCAACTGGCTGCCGTGGGAGGTATGCCCGTAGGCGATGTGCAGCGTGCGTTTGGCCTGATCAATCCAGTAGTCCGGGATATCGGCGAGCCGCGTAGCGCGATGATCGATGATGATAGCACCCGACGCAGGGGTTGGAGTAGGTGTCGGCGTTGCAGTCGGGGTCGGCGTCGGTGTCGCGGTCGGAACCGGTGTAGGTGTCGGCGTCGCCGTTGGTTTTGGCGTAGGCACCGGGGTCGGCGTCGGAGTTGCAGTGGGTTTGGGTGTCGGCGTCGGTGTAGGTGTAGGTGCCGGCGTTGCCGTTGGTTTTGGCGTAGGCACCGGCGTCGGAGTTGCCGTTGGCGTCGGTACTGGGGTCGCGGTCGGTTTCGGTGTGGGCACCGGGGTAGCGGTCGGTACCGGGGTCGCAACCGGTGTTGGTGTCGGCGTTGCCGTTGGTTTTGGTGTAGGCGTCGGGGTCGGTATTGGGGTTGGCTTTGGCGTCGGTACTGGGGTCGCGGTCGGCTTTGGTGTGGGCGCCGGGGTCGCGGTCGGTGCCGGGGTCGGGGTCGGTTTCGAATTGCCGCAGCCCCCGTCGGAATCTGGATCGCAGCCATAAGCGCCAAGGGCCGACATCAAAATCAGCATCAGCATTGTCATCAATCGAACCATCTTCATCTTCCGTCTCATACATCCCCTCCGTTTGAATGTCGTTCATTTTGCCGGCAGGCACCCTAACCATGCCCGTGCCCTATTTAAACTGCAATTGAGTCCAAAAGAAATCTGACCATGAAAACCCGGCAAAGATCAGGCATCATAGCAGCCACGGCCGCTTGTGGGCCCAAACCCAGTCGATCAACCTGTGGGTATTCCTACCCCCGAGACATCTGGAAGTGGCTTTGGCTTGCTTCCAAAAATGTCCAAACGCCGATGCGTCGCCGGGCCAGGCTGAGGGGGGGTGGGGGGTGCCTGAAAACGATACTGCCCGGGTCGGTACCAGCGTAACTGTGCAATCGTAAAAAGAGAAAAAAGCTCTAACTTCAATGTCGAATCTGCCAGCCTCAGATGGATTTGTCAACAAGCAATACGATCCCCTGGCTTCCAGAGGAGTTGCGCAATTCTGAACTTCTTGAATTTTTTGATTCCGCGCCGCCCACTCCCGACCAAGGGCGGCGCGGAATACGTGCCTAACCCGCGATACGGACGATGGAGTTGAACGCCCTGCGCTCACCATGATCGGCTTCAGCTATCGGCGCCATCATTTCTTCCGCCTCCATGAAACCGGCAAGGGGCTTGCGCAAGGTGCGGCAGCCCACGGGGCGGCCGCGGCCGATGCGGAAGAGCATCACATGGCCTTCCGCATCATTGCGCACGTCGAAGAGCCGGGCATAGCGGGGCCACAGGCGGCTGAGCAGGCGTTGGTGCGTCAGGCAGAATTCGGCCTGGCCGCCCATTTGCCAGCGCAGCCAGAAGAGGGTTGCGGCGGTCATGGGCTGAAAGGCCAGTCCCAGACTGGTCACGGTGAGCCAAATGCGTTCCAGAATTCTTCCGCCCTGTAAAAAATCGGCGGGCGTGCGGCCTTTGACTTTGAGCAGGCCCACGGCTGAGGCCGAGCGGATGCCCTGGTAGGAGACCAGCGACAGCATTTTGCCCAGGCCCAGACGGTTCAGGGCGGCCATCACCGGCCAGGGGCGCATGCGGCGCAGCAGCCACTCGCCGGCGGCCCCGGCCTCCAGGTTCTTGAGGGCAAATCCGTCCCGCCGGGCCAGGGCTTCCTGGGGAGTAAAGCGAATCATGCGCATCAAGTGCTCGTGAAGTCCCCGGTGGCTGGACCGGATCAAATCGGTTTTGTACACTATCCGGGCCGCCTCACGGATCTGATCCGGTTCGGTGAGCAGCAGCAGTTCGATGTCTTCGGCTTTGGCAACCGCTTCGATGCGCCGACGATCGAGTGGGTCCAGGGGTGTGCCGTCGTAAAGCGTGCGGTTGGTGTGCCGTTCCCAGACAAAGCGTTGCAGCGGATCTTCGCCCGCGCCGTTGTCGGCCAGGGTGATATCGATAGCGCCCTGGGTGGTCGCACCGGCCAGGTCCACGTGGGCGCCCAGGCCGAAGCGGCCGGCCGCCAGCACCAGATTCTCGGTGGCTGCGCCGCAGCTGATCCATGAGGCGGTCTGGGCCACGTTGAAAAAGGAGTCGTCGGCCGCCGGGTCCAGCCGCAAGCGGATTTTGGAACCTTGGGAGGCAAAGCGCCAGGGCTGGCAGTTGTCGCCGGAGGGGGCCCGCACCGCGGCCAGGAGCAGGTACTCCCGGATGGCGGTGGGAAGATCGCCGCCGTGCCATGTTTGCTTGTCCGGGGTTCGGGGCTTGGGTTCGCACAAAAAGGTCGCAGCACCGCCGATCCTGGATTGGATCAGGCGGCGTTTGAGCCGCTGCAGCGGCCCGCGGTTGCCGAACCACAGCCGACCACGGTAGAATTTGCGCGCGAAGGGGTCGTATTGGAAGTAATAGGGCGCCGGTCGCAGCCCCGGTTTTTTGAGCAGGATGCGGACGACTTCGGCCGCAGCCGCAGCGGCGCACATCTGGCAGCCGGCCCCCAGCGAGGGGCCGCGCCGATCAGACATGCTGATGCTGCCGGGCAGCGCATAACTTTTCTGGGCGGCCTTGGGCGCCAGGCCAACGAAGAAGGCGATCAGTTTCTCTTCCATGGACATCTCTTCACGGATATCGAAGTATTGGTCGAAGGTCATGCCGCGATCGGGCGCAAAGACCAGCAGTGCGCTGCCGAAACCGATGGGCCCGGCCGTGACCACGTGAATGCCTTTTTGCCGCGCGCGGTCGAACAGCAGTCGCCGGAGCTCCAGACTGAAGAAATCGATGCTGTCCACCAGCACATCCACATCTTCCAAAAACGCATCGATGTTCTCCGGAGTGACCCCTTCGGGAAAAGCGCGCAGCTCCGCGTAGGGGTTGATGGCGCGCAGCTCTTCAGCCATCACATCGATTTTCGCGCGGCCAAAGGTGCCGACCCGCGCGCCGAGCTGGCGGTTGACGTTGGCCGGCTCGAAGCGATCGAAGTCGGCCAAGTGGAAACGGCCGATCCCGGCGCGGGCCAGGGTCACGAGATGGGCGCCGCCCACACCGCCCAGTCCCGGCAAGGCCACAGCGGCCCGGTGCAGCCGCTCCTGCTCTCCGGGGGTGATAAAGCCGATATTGCGGCCAAATGCTTCTTCCCAATAGCGATATTTGTTGGTTGCGCGCGTGGCGTAGCCTGCCACAACAAATTCTCTGTTTTGCATTTTACTTCTCCTTGTTAATTAGTTCATGAATCTACATTTGCACGCACTGGGACAGCCGGCTGCGATCGAGGACCCAGATGTGTTGGTGCAGCGGATCGGATTCAATCAGGTGGTCCTGGGCCCAGGGCATCACCATGTTGGTCAGGGATTGGTGATCCAGGCCGCATTGCCCGGCCAGCCAGCGGGCATCCACCGGTTGGTTGGTGTGGCCGGAGGCGCCGACCAGAAGTCGCGCAGCCAGGGCCGTGGACGGGTTGGCTGTACCGCCGTCCAGGGTCCGCCGCATCCGGTCGGCCATCAATTTATACAGGCTGAGCATGCGCTCAGGCGAGACGCGCAGTTGGTCCATGATGGCGTTGTTGTCCCAGACCATCACGTCTACATCCTCGGAATGGGCCATGATCGTGGAGGTGCGCTCGCGGCCGTCCAGGGCCGCAAGCTCGCCGAAGATCTGTCCGGGCCCCATCAGCAGCGGCGTATTACCCGTCGCGGCCACGGATGAACCGTTGCCTTCCACGCGGACCACCCCCCGCAGCACCTGAAATACTTCGGTACCCATTTCACCCCGGGCAATAATCACCTCGTTCTTGCGATAGAGGCGCCGGTCGACCGAGTCTTCGAACAGGTGCTCCGGCGGATCGACAAACCGTTCCCGGCTGCCGGTTGGCAAATTCTCCAGATCCACATGCACTGGAATGATACCGACCTTCAGGTGAGGGTCCTCAATCTCCGGGCCCAAAGCTTGGGCACCCAACAGGCGTTTCATAAAGGCCATGGCCGGCGGGTAGACCACGGCCAGGACATGTCGGGCCTGGTGCTTGCGCATCTGGCGGAAACACATCTGAATCAACGATACCACCAGCCCCGGATTGCGCCGGAACGGCTTGCTGATACAGAACCATCCCACGCTGGCGCAACCACCGGTCAGCGTACGCCGCAACGGTTCGAAATCGAAGGCCTGCAGCACCGGGAATCCAGCCGGACCATCGAGGATGACGCGAATGCCGGCCACTGGCGCGTTATCGCTGAAAGCCAGCATATTAGTGGTTTCCTCAAAACTGTCGAAGCGATCGAAAATGTGATCGGTGAAAATGTCAAACCTCTGTTCTTCTTCAATAAATACGCGGTGACGCAGTTGGTACACGTTGGCCTTGTCGGCCGTGGTTCGAACCATCTTTAGTTGAATCGCCACTGAACACCTCCTGTTGTTAAGGGGTTGATGAATGCCAGCACTATCCCCGGAGCATGCAAAAGCGACACCTCGAGCCGCCAGGGGTTGGCGCGAATAACCGCGCGAAGGCGATGTGAGGGAGGACCCAAAAGGAGAGGAGAGTTGCGCTTAAAGTGCATTTTAGCATAGACCGCAGTGGGGGGCAGCGATCATAATTGCCAGAATCCCTTGCCTGCCAGGACGCAGGCTGGCGCCGAGTTTGGAAGCGCACCGGCCTGTTTTCTACGCTTGACACTCCATCAGTGGCCAATTATATAGGCCCACATGCTTGGGTGACCCCCCATTGAAGGGACCTGTTGGCAGGGTATCAATCCATAAAAAAGGAGAATTTCAGCATGGCGGACTATTTGATCAATGTTTTTCTGGATGACGAGAAGCGTAAAAAAATTGAAGCGGCCGGATTGGGCGGCAAGATTATCGATCTGGGCGGCAAAAAGGCCGTTCAGGTTGAAATGAGCGCCAAAGAGCAGAAGAAACTGGTCAAGGGCTTCCCGGATCTGACCTTTGACGCCAGCAACGCCTGCGTCCTGCCGGACGAGGCCTCGGCCAAACTGCTGGGCATCGTTGCCGACATGAAGACCCTGGATGTGATGAAATTCGCGATCATGAAACTGTACAATCCGCTGGCCGGAAAAGCCCCCCGCTCGGCCATGCGTTAATCCCTTCGCCATCCCTTGCATTGCACCGGAAGCCCCGGGCCGCTCAGCGGTCCGGGGCTTCTGCTTTCATGGGGTCATTTCATCTTCTTCAATTCATGTTTCAGAATCTTGCCGGTGGGGTTACGGGGGAACTGATCCATGAAATCGACGCGCTCGGGAATTTTGTACTTGCCGCCCGGAGCGCACCCTTAGCGGCACTAAAAATGGGTTGCCGGTGAAACCAACCGCCGAGCACACGAACCGGGTTATCATCTGTAATTGATAGAGGGCAATTGTCTTTTGCGGGTTTGTATGCTTAAACCAACGTCGACCCGAACGATCCGGAGATATCGATCCCCATGAAGCGATGGCTGGCGCAAAACTGGTTTCTGATTGGCCTGGGCAGCGTGGTCTTATTGGCCTGGCGCTTCCCCGGGCCCGGCGCCAGCGGCGGAGTGCTACACAGCGAACTGCTGACCCGCTGGGGCGTCATGCTGATCTTTTTCTTCCAGGGGCTGACCCTGTCGTTGACCGTTGTCAGAAGCGGCGTGATGCAATGGCGGCTGCACCTGTTTGTGCAGTCGTTCGTCTTCGGGATGATCCCCCTGCTGGCCCTGCTGATGATCGCCTTGGGTGGGGATAGGCTGCCCGAAGCGTTGCGCATCGGTTTTCTTCTTCTGGCAGTGCTGCCCACCACCATCGCCACCAATGTGGCTTATACAGCACTGAGCGGCGGCAATGTGGCCGGGGCGGTATTCAACTCGACCCTTGCGAATTTTGCAGGTATTTTCATCACCCCCCTCTGGATCAGCCTCTGGTTGCAGGTGGGCGGCGAAGCATTGCCTCTGGGCAAGCTGTTTCTCGACATCTCCCTGATGCTGCTGGCGCCGCTGCTGGTGGGTCAGGCATGCAGGCCATTTGTGAATAAGTGGGTCGATGGCCGCAAGAAGTACTTTTCCGTTGCCAGCAGCCTTATCATCCTTTTCATCGTCCACGCGGCCTTTTGCAACTCCTGGAAAAACAACATCTGGTCCGTCCAGGGCACCCAGGCCGTGGTGCTGGCCGCGGCCGGCGCGGCCAGCCTTTTTGTCGTCACCATGGGACTGGTGTACCTGGGAACTCGGATTTTCCGGTTCGATCGCGCCAATGCCGTTGCCGCCTTGTTCTGCGCGCCCCAGAAGACGCTGGCGGCCGGGGTCCCCCTGGCCAAGCTAATTTTTGCCGCTCATGCGGAACTGGGCCTCATTCTCCTGCCGATCATGCTCTACCATCCCTTGCAACTGCTTGTCGGTGGCCTGCTGGTCCATCGGCTCAATAAAAAAAGGGCTTAGATTTGCATCCTATTGGGCCTTGGCCCACCCTGGCCCCAAACCCGACTTTCACTATAAAGATGGTTTTTTCCTGATAATACATTTAGATAGAGACGTGAATGGGGATATCTTTCTTGACTAAATTTAAAGAATTTGAAAAAGTCGGCAACCCTAACAATTTTGAGGTAGGGGCGATCCTATTGCGGCCATACACTATTAAACCGGCAATTGAATATACTAACGCGTGTCATTCCCGCGAAGGCGAGAATCCAGGTTTCTCGCTGGATGCCGGATCAAGTCCGGCATGACAGGTTCGCATATTTAGTTGCCAGGTTAATATCTCCGCGCAGATAGGTATCCGGATTCACTCGGATCGAACAACGCCGGTTGCTCGTCTGCGTGAGAATCGCAAGATAGGATCCCTGCTTCTATAAACTGCGACCTAAATTTGGGAACAAGACATGACACAATCGATTGCACGACTTTTACCATCAAATATTAAATCCTTATTCCATGACCGCATAATGGATCGGCCCGTAACGGTTTTTCTATGGATCTTCTTGTTTATTGGTCTAATGGTGCGCTTACGCAGCTATTTGGCCAGGATCTCTTTTTGGGTAGATGAAGCTGCGTTGGCAAACAACCTGGTCGAGCGAAGCCTCTCCCAACTGATTGGCCCTTTGGATCAAAATCAAGTCGCCCCCATTGGTTTCTGCATCATAGAGAAATTACTTATTCTTCTATGGGGAAACCATGAATACGCATTGCGTTTCTTGCCCTTTCTGGCTGGATCCTTTGCGCTTATCTTGACTTATGTACTAGTTAAACAAGCATTAGGAAAATCTTGCGCACTTCTCTGTACTGCGCAATTGGCTGTAATGAAGGAATCGATATTCTATGCCAACAACCTTAAACCCTATTCATTGGATTTAGCCATTGCATTGGGCCTCGTGTTATTGGCATGGCCGGCCCGAACTCTTTTGCAGTCCAAAAGACAATTTTGGGTTCTTTTTCTATCAGGTGTCGCGGCTGTTTGGTTCTCCTTTCCTGCACTCTTCGTTCTGGCAGGGATCGCAATGGTTTTTTGGTATAAAGCGATTAAAAATCAGCATTGGAAAACAATAGTTCCTTTAGCATTAATTTCCTTAGCCTGGGTCGCCAGCTTTATCATACACTATTACCTGCTTCGATCAGGAGGCGAATATGATAATCTGGCGGATGCCTGGTCCGATCGTTTTGTGGTTTTACTGCCGAAAACCATTAAAGATATCAAACATAACAGTTATCTACTGTACTACGTCTTTCGGAACCCGGTTTGGACAATCCATCCCGCGGTATCCATTCCCATTTTTCTAATCGGCTGCGCGTTATTGTGGAAAAATAATCGAACCTTCTTCTTTCTTATTCTATTGCCTTTAGTTCTGAATTATTTTTCCTCGGGACTCCATGCCTACCCATTTCGTGATAGAACGCTTCAATATGC
>JBAQGR010000583.1:0-1895 GCA_049287895.1 Desulfatitalea sp. | reverse complement strand
GTATTAGGGGGGAACCTTTAAGCCACACGCCGTGTTTCCTCTATTCCTGGTGTTCTTCGGCCGCGGACGTACTGTGATGAATGATTTCCCAGCATTTGGCGTATTTCATAAAAGAACCGCCGGCATTTAACAAGGATATAATCAGGCCGTCAAAGCCGCATAAAAAGCCCATTTTGAGAAAGTAGGTGGAAAAAAACATCCACCCACCGTGCAATAGTGGGGACCAGCATTGGACCTTTGCCTTTCGGGAGGCCATCTCTTGGGCGGCCAGGGTAGAATAGCGCTGGAGCTTTTCGATCATCTCCGCGTAGTTGCGGAAACTGAAGTGGTCTATTTGCATTGGCAGCGGTTCGACGCGTCCATGGGCGATCCAGCGTTCGTGGACCATATTCGGGCTGAAGGACCCCCGGTGACGCCTAACCAGGCGCACAACCTTATCGGGCCACCAGCCGCAGTGGCGAATCCAGCGGCCGTGCAGATGATTTCTTCGCAGGAAGCTGAATGCCGCTATATCGTCGCTTGCCTCAGATAAGCGGCTTATGATGTCGTTCGCCGTTGAGGCCGGCAGACGCTCGTCGGCATCCAGGATAAAAACCCAGTCATGGCTGCATCGATCTACCGCATACTGTTTCTGGCGGGCGAAGCCGGCAAAGGGGTGTTCATAGACTTTGCAGCCCAGTGATCGAGCGGTTTCACAGGTACCATCATGGCTGCCTGAATCGACCACGACTATCTCATCGGCAAATCGAGCGCTTTTCACGCACCCAGCCAGCCGATCCGCTTCGTTGAAGGTGATAATGGCTACTGAAATTTGAGGTGCGTCCAACATGGGCAGGCTCCTATTTTGAGATCAGCGGATCGGCGACCCCAGTGCGTGGTGAGACCGGCAGATCGATCCGTTGCAGTCCTTGGGCGCACAAGTAAGTATCCGCGGCCTGGGCCTGGGCCAATAATTGATCGTTGACCGATAGCCGGGTGCGGTCATTCTCCGGGTGCCAGAGATGAAAACAGATGGCGGCGAATGGATGCTCTTTGCGTTTCAATCCATACTTATAGAGGCGCACGACTAGTTCTGAATCTTCCCGGCCCCATCCTTGAAATGCTTCGTTGAATCCATTGATAGCAAACAGATCGCTTCTGAAAATCGCCAGATTGCAAGAACGGGCGCCACTGAGTCTGGTGTTGATCAACGGCGGCAGCCACCCCAGCCGCGGCAGATGATGGCGATTACCTAAATGGCGCGAGAAGAACAGCTTTAACCGATGTCCGGCAACATCCCGATGGGTGAAAGCTTCCGACCAGGCTCGATCTACGAGAATACGTTTCCCTTGCAAGAAAAAACCCTGGCTGGACAAACGGCCGTGGTCTTCCACAAAATGAAGATCCGGGATGCAGTCGCCATCCAGAAAAATGACATAGTCGCCCGTGCTGACGCGCAAGGCTTCGTTGCGTATTTTGGCGGCCCGGAAACCCTCATTGGGCTGCCAAACGTGTATCGTGGGCACGCTGGACCGGCGCCTCAGCTCTTTTACACAGCGATGGGTCTCTTCGGCGGAACCGTCATCGGCGACGAGGATTTCGTCGGGCGGCCGTATTTGTTCATAGAGGGCCGCCAGCACCTTTGTGAGCGCTTCGGGTCGGTTATAGGTGGTTACGATGACGCTGATCTTCATGACATTTCATCCCTGGGCGCATCGCTACGCCGGCGAATGCCACCGGGAGTGCTTGATACCAACTCTGTCATGGCCGATATCACCTGTTCGACCTAAATGGACGCCATACAGTTTTCAGGATAGGGACACCGACGTTTAAAGCAAGGTTGGCAATCTCGGACCGCTTGAACGACCCGGTGCCCCTGGCCATAGGGTCCGGTGCGCCAGGGAGCCGTTGGGCCG
>JBAQGR010000582.1:0-4184 GCA_049287895.1 Desulfatitalea sp. | reverse complement strand
CATGTAGACTGTTATGGTCATGTGCATCTGTGCCAGGGCTTAAGCATGGGTAACATGTGGCAACGTCCGCTTTCAACGCTGGCACTTGAATACGAGGCCGATTCGCACCCGATATGCGGTCTACTGACCAAAGGTGGCCCTGCGCTGTTGTCGAGGCATTATGATGTGGACCTTGTGGGAGCGTACGTTGATGAATGCCACTTCTGCTATCTTGTCCGTCGCGCCCTCGTTGACAGGTTTCCGGAATATCTTGCTCCAAGGCAGGTCTATGCTCTCGAAGAGAAATGAAAAACTCACATAACAAAAAAATGCATCGGACGGCGGGGGACGCTCTTTTTTTCTTCTTGTCCCTTGGCCCGCCGCCGCTGATTTTCACGTTATACTTTTCAGCTAAGAAGTTATGAATCTGAAAATAAATAAAGAAACAATATGCGCTGTCTGTAAAACTACTTTTGATATTCACTCAAATCTTACTATGAAGATTCAGGACAGAAGGCCGCTGATGTGGTTTGTTGATGCGATGAATCAATTCGAAAACTTCAGCGATGTAACCTGTCCTCAATGTGGCCATAATTTTAAGGCGCAGGAAGCACGATTGTTCGGTATTTTTAAATCGCCTTACACCGTATTGGTGGTTGGAACCCTGATAAGTCTATCTATTATAGGCCTGTTCTTAATCAAGATGATCGGAATGAAATGAAATTTTTGTATAACCAGTCACTGGTGGCGGACGCGAAGATGCGGCGCAACTTATTGGGGAATCCGAAGGTGTGCGCAAATAGGTGCCGCGCGCCGCACAGTTTTTAGTTATGCCATTTCACGGAACGAAAGGGAGAATATAGTGGACTATCAACAAATGACGTCACCATGCGGATTGGATTGCTTTAACTGCCCCGCGTTTCTCGCTAATGAGGACATGAATATGCGGAAGGGCCTTTCCGAAAGATTCCACTTGCCCTTGGAGAAGGCAAGATGTGAAGGATGCAGAGATGCGAAAGGCACAATATCGTTTTTGGGTGACAACAAGCCGTGCGCTGTATTTCGCTGCACGAATGAGAAAGACATCACATATTGTTATGAGTGCACGGACTTTCCCTGCGATCATCTTCATCCCTATGCGGACCAGTCAACCACCAGGCCACACAACACCAAGCTTTTCAATCTTTGTTTAATAAAGAAAATGGGTATTGATCAGTGGGCCAAAGACAAGGCGCTGAACGTCAAGAAAACCTATTTCAACGGTACGCTTAGTGTGCATGCGGCTGATGAGAAGAAATAGTGGAAATCGCTTTTCTCGGGGAAATTTAAAGAGCATTAAGGGTGGCATAACAAATATATGGCGCTGACACGAAGAGCTGCACCGTACATTTCAGGCGTTATGAACCATAAGGAGATAAAATGACAGACAAAGATTTAACAACTCATTGCGGTATTTATTGCGGAGATTGTCCGCGCTATAAAGCCAGATTTTCAGATATGTGTGCTGATTTGCTAGGTGAGTTTGAAAGAAGTCATTTCTCAAAACTTGCCAAGATAATCGCAACAAAGAATGATAAATTTGAAAAATATGATGAAATGCTTTCTTTGTTGAAAACGATCAATGCCTTGAAATGTGAAGTACCGTGTAGATTAGGTGGTGGAAGAGGTACATCGTGTGAAGTTATTGTATGTAACACCAGCAGAAGCATTGAGGGCTGTTGGGATTGTGATGATTTTGAACAATGTGAAAAACTTAATTTCTTAAAACCGTTTTGTGGAAATGCTCCGATAAAAAATCTTAAGCTAATAAAAGAACATGGTGTGGAAAGTTGGTCGAAGCACAGGGAAAAGCAATATGCATGGCTGTAACATACCTGATTAATCAAGTTTCCACTGTGCATTGCACAAATTGCTTCTTTTAACAAATATGGGAAAAGCATAACCATCTAGTCCAGCCGACACCGGGAAGGCTCCGTTTTGAAGTCACAGATCAGTGGCCCGGTGCGGCTGACCAGCACGTTAGATTAAGCCTGACGGCAGGAAAAGGGTTGCGATACTACATTGTAGTAATAAATACTTCGGTAAAGGGTGATTACTCATCATCAGCATATATATGTAAGGCGAAGTACTTCGCCGCTCTACGGACCAAGGATATATTTTGGCATCACCAGTGCCCAAGCGAGCAAGTACCGAGGGCTCAAATGGACGCTGCGATCTTGAAGTTGCGGATATCTTCCGACGTTACGGCGCGCAATATCGATCCGAGCACAAACTGACGCCCAAGCAACAAGCAGCCATGTTTGACATCGAACACTGCCGAACCAGTCACTTTGGTTATCACGTGGACGCATGTGACGCGTGCGGATGGGTGGACCGTTCCCACAATTCATGCCGCAATCGCAATTGTCCCAAATGCCAGGGCATCGCCCGAAGAAAATGGGTAGCCGCCCGTTTGGGCGACCTTCTACCGGTGCCCTACTACCACACCATCTTCACCTTGCCGCATATGATCAATCCGCTGGTGCCGTTCAACAAAGAACTGTTTTACGAGATGATCTTCGCTTGCGCCTCGGAAACGCTGTTACAGTTTGGCCGCGATCCCAAATGGCTGGGCGCGATGATCGGCTTTTTCGGCATCCTGCACAGTTGGGGCGGAAAACTGTGGAGCCACCTTCACATCCATCTGATCGTTCCGGCCGGAGGCGTCGATGACAACGGCCAATGGGTCGAACCCAAATACAAGGGCCGGTTTCTATTCCCCGTCCGGGCCGTATCCGAAGTCTACCGGGGCAAGTTCATCGAAAAGCTCAAACGCGCCTATTGCCAGGGGCAACTGACGTTGCCCGACGGCCACCGGCATTTGTCCGACCCCAACCGGTTCGAGCGCTTCATCGATGCGCTGGTAGGGCGCAACTGGAATGTTCATATCAAACGGCCCTTTTCTACACCGGAACGGGTGGTGCGCTACATCGGCCGATACACGCACAAAATCGCCATCAGCAACGATCGGCTCCTCAAAATCGAGGATGACCGGGTCCATTTCACTTTCAAGAACTACCGCAACAATGGCCGCTGGGAACAAACCGCTTTAACGGCCCAGGAGTTTATCAGCCGGTTCTTGACCCACGTGCTGCCCGAAGGATTTCATAAAATCCGCCACTACGGCTTTTTGGCCAACGGCCGCTGCAAGACCATGATTGCAAAGATCAGAGCCCAGCTTGGCCAAGCGCCTTGCAACCAAGCGGCGACTCCCCAAACGCCCGGCCATCGGTGCCCCCAATGCGCAGTGGGCACGATGCAGTCCATGATCATCTTTACGCGGCTATTTACGATCATCAAGCCCGGCTATCGCCTGGTGAATAGAAAGATGCGGCATGACAGTTCGTAACCGCCGAAACACAATCGAGCCAGACATAATCGCGGATGAACCCGGCGATGGCGCACCCTTGCGTCGAAACAACCAAAAACGGCGCTTTGGTGCCGGTCACAAATTCGATTCGAAGAACCGACCACGGAAAATGATAGTTGATTCGCCGTCTATCTTGTGGGAAAAAAGTTCAAATCAACATGCTGACAACGCGCTTTTCACCATAGCGGAACAATCGAGCGCAGGCTTAATCTAACCAAGCGTCACAGCGACTGGGAGGAAACACGTGGTACTCGAAAAGTACGTGGGACAAGTTCTTTTGATTCCCAGTCGCTAAACTCAATGTTGGCAGGAGGAAAAAAATGATCGCCCGAAAACGCTGTGCAAAAACAATGATCGGATTATGCGTACTTATACTTTCAGGATGCGCAAGCATCACACACAAGGAGAATGCCGAAATGAACAACAATCATACCACTTTTAGTCATACAACAGGACGTTTCGTCTCAAGTGGCGACGCCGAGATATACGTCGAGGAAATTGGGATATCTGATGGCCCCGTCTTGCTCATGCTACATGGGGGGTTCGGAACCATTGAGGACTTTAACACTATTGCGCCAACCCTTTCTCGTCACTTCAGACTGATCGGGATCGACAGCCGAGGACACGGACGGTCAACATTGGGAAGCACCAAGCTCTCCTACAATATCCTGACGGAGGATCTCAAGGCGGTAATCAATGCGCTTGATCTTCGGGTATTCAGCATATTTGGATTCAGCGACGGCGGTGTGATGGCGTATAGGTATGCGGCAGGGCAAGATACCAGACTCCTGAAAGT
>JBAQGR010000581.1:0-2214 GCA_049287895.1 Desulfatitalea sp. | reverse complement strand
TAACTTCGTTTGGATTTATCGTTCTGCCGCTGACGGAGAATATCGGCCACCGCGCTTCCATCTATATTGAAGAGTACACATTATCTTCAGGCATGAGATCCGGAGATGCCATAATTGCAGCCACAGCAGTCGAAAACAACCTGATCCTCGTCTCCAGCAATGTGAAGCATTTCAAGGCGGTCAAAGATTTGCGCCTAAAGCAATTCAATCCCTGATGCGCTTGCGGCCGCCGCAATTACGGAGCGACTACTGATCACGCAAGGCATCAGCCACGATCGCGACCCGCTTTTCGACAGCGCCCCCCACTGAAATAAAGTCTATCTGCATGGTCGTGAGTGCTTGGACATACCAATCATGTTGACGATTCCTGAAGGACGAAGGCTGGCGCGTTCCGTCTTGGATGAAGGGAAAGTCGGGTTCGCACAAAACGACTAAGTCATAGAAACGCTCGGCCAGGCATTCGAGCTGGGGGTCGGCTTGGCCGAACAGGTGATGGCTGTAAAAATAGGTGGTCAATGGCGAAGTGTCGCAGAAAAGATAGCGCGTCGCCCGCCGGGCAGCCTGTTCTTCGCGGCGGATCTGTTCTTCGGCGATTGGCAGCATATCTTCGAAGTGAAGTTCCCCTTTGCGTCGCTCCCATAATTCTCGGCCATACTCGGCGACAAATTCGGTCCCGAAATGATGGGCCAAGGCTTGGGCCAAAGTGCTTTTGCCCGACGATTCACCGCCCAGCAGACACACCCGGTGCACGAAAGAGGCATAGACCAAAGGCGACAACCATTGCCGCCAGGCATGAATGTCCTGACGAACAAGGGTTCCGGATACCGGCACATGGTTTCTTTCCCTATCCACAAGAACATGCCTGACCATCGCTGCGCGGGGGTCGAAGCGTGCAAACCAGCGCGTCAATTCGGCGGCGAACCCGTCGCCGTATGCTTCGCTGGTGAAGACCGCATCCACTGTGCATCCGAGCAGATGGGTACATAGCGCGCCGGTGAAAAGCCGATGGCGACTCTCTTCGGCATCGTTGGGCGGAATGGTTTGTAAACCCTCCGGCAGGGCGTTCAAGGCTTTTGGCCGCGCCGGATCGATGACGAGCCGGACGGCCGCGGGGAACAGATCCGCGAGCCATCGCGCCCGGCGTCCGGCTTCGCATCCGGGGTACTCGGGATTGGAATAACTGATCACAACGAGTTCATCGCAGCGCTCCGCGGCATATTGAAGCAAATAGTGATGGCCGCGATGCAGCGGCGAGAACTTGCCCACGACCAGGCCACGTTGATAAGAGCGGGTCAGCGGCATGATAGCAATCTCCGCCAGTGCGCATGGGCTACCAGGGCATTGACCCAGAAACCGCTGTAGAGCAGCGCGGTGAGGTAAAGTCCCCGGGAGGCGTACAACGGCACGGCGATGGTATTCACCAGCAGCCAACACCACCAGGTTTCGATGCGGCGCGCCACTAAAAGAAATTGTCCCAGCACGCTGAAGGCCAGCACGACCGAGTCGAGAAAAGGTGCATAGGCATCGGTGAGACGATAGAGAAGCGTTCCATACAAAAGGGCCACGAAAATGGCCAGCGCAAACAGCCGCGCAATAGATGCGGTCCGGCTCCTGCGGATGGGTTTCTGAGTACCGTTCATTCCCCTCCGCCAATTCCACCATCCGAGAAAGCTGGTAACGATAAAGAAAAGTTGGAGGGTCACATCGGCATAGAGCCGGGTAGTATAAAAAAGATAACCGAAGAGTGCACACCCCACGATGCCGGTCCACCAGGTATGGAGATTGTTTTTGGCGGCCAGCACAATGGAGGTGGCATTCAATAGATTGGCGGCGATCTCCCAGGAGGATATCAAGACTGGTCCTCCTGGATCTCAGTAGTGTACTGCACGACCTTATCTTCTTCAGCGCCAAACGGCTCGATGGTCAATGACTGCCCGGCGCCGAAAAGCGCCATGAGGGCTTCGGTGATGGCGTGTCGATACTGCTGGACGCCATCCAGCCGCAGGCGCAGGGAACCATCCCGGCCCTGGTGCAGGGCGAAACGGGGAACAGGAATGGTGCGTAGCGCATGGGTGACTTCGATGTTGTTGATCCATTCGCCGCGCAGGGTGCGGAAACGGACCGGCGGGCGACCCTCCAGGCCCATCAGGACAGGCTCCTGACTGGTATAGCGCATCGCGGCATGATCACCGGTGCGGTAGCGCAGGAGCGGCA
>JBAQGR010000580.1:0-6800 GCA_049287895.1 Desulfatitalea sp. | reverse complement strand
CTTTCGCCCTGGCCCGGGATTTAAGGCAAACCCAGGCCTTTCAAGCCGTGTGGGCACCGGATGGCGCCTCGCCGCCCACCCACATTGTCACGGGATGGGTGGAAGAGTTCATCGAAGAGGATTTTTCGCAACCGGCCAATGCATCCCTGAGGCTCAGCATCGCCTTGATCGACGCCCGTCAATCGGACCCGGTGCAGCGGATTCTCTTCCAAAAGACATACAGCGCCAAAGCCGCCTGCGATGAACGGACACCGGCGGCGCTGGCGACGGCCATGAGCGCGGCCACGGCCCGGATCTCCACGGAGATCACCGAGGATATCTACAACCATATGTCGCGGTAGCGTTTATTGTTGATCCAACGCATCTTTTCGTTGACCGGGCAACCCTGCCTGTCGTACTCGTACATTTACTGATCATGTCCGAGGTGGTCCGTAAGTGTCATCCCCGCGAAGGCGGGGATCCAGTTTTTCAAATATCCCTGGACTCCCGCCTGCGCGGGAGTGACGGCTCGTTAATATCCAGCAAGGCGCAAATTTTTCTTCATCTCCGGCTTCGCCGGTTTACGATTGAAAATGAGGAGGACAAGAATGACTTCCTTTCGTTTGGATCAAATCGACTTGCACAAAATACTTCGCAACCAGGCCGCGGCCATGGCACGGCCCGAAGCGCACCTGCGCCACCTGATCGAAGCGCCCCAGCGTCTGGAGCAATTTTCCGCCCGCGGGGCCGGACTCTTTCTGGACTACTCGCGCCAGCGGCTGGATGAGGCCACGCGGGATCTTCTCTTCCAGTTGGAATCGCGCCTGGCCCTGCGCGCGCGCTTCGGCCGGATGTGCCGGGGGGACGAGCTCAACGTGACCGAAAAGCGCGCCGTGCTGCACACGGCCTGCCGCGATTTCAGCGCCGACCCCATCCGGGTGGCCGGCGAGGATATCATGCCCGCGATCCGCCGCGTCCGTGACCAAATCCGCCAGTTCAGCGAAGAGATCCGCGACGGCCGGATCACCGGGGCCGGCGGCCGGCCGTTCCGTCATGTCGTCGTCATCGGTATCGGCGGCTCCTACCTGGGCACCGAATTTGTCTCCACGGCCCTGGCCGCGCTGGCCGACAAGGGGATCCGCCTGCACTACCTCTCCAATGTGGATATCCATAACTTCGGCGCCGTGGCCGCGGCCATCGATCCGGCCACCACGCTCTGGGTGGTCATCTCCAAAAGTTACACCACCGCCGAAACCTCGGCCAACACCTTGCAGGCCGAGCAGTTCATGCGCTCCCAGGGGTTGGACCCGGCCAAGCATACGGTGACGGTCACCAGCAAAGGCAGTCCCGGCGACGATCCCAGCCGGCCGGTGCTGCAAACCTTTCACATGTTCGACTTCATCGGCGGCCGCTACAGCGTCACCTCGGCCGTGGGCGGCGTGCCGCTGAGCCTCTTGCTGGGCTATGAGCGTTTCGAGGCCTTGCTCAAGGGCGCGGCCGAGATGGACGCCCACGCCTTGAACGCGCCGGTGGAACAGAACCTGCCGTTGATTGCGGCCCTGATATCGGTGTGGAACACCACCTACCTGGGATACCCGCAGCAGGCCATCATTCCCTATGCTTCTCCCCTGGCCAGGCTGGCGCCCCATGTGCAGCAACTCAACATGGAGAGCAACGGCAAGGCCGTGGACATCCAGGGTGCGCCGCTGCCCGAACCGGCCGGCATGGTCATCTTCGGTGAGCCCGGCACCAACGCCCAGCACTCGTTTTTCCAGTTGGCCCATCAGGGCCGGCCCTTTCCCATCGACTTCATCGGGGTGCGCACGCCGCATTACCGCCAATTCACCGCCCGCAACAAGGGCGTCACCAACCACCAGGAGCTGTGGGCCAATCTGCTGGCCCAGGCGCGCGCCCTGGCCGTGGGCCAAGAGCACCCGGACAAAGCGCGCCACTTTACCGGCAACCGCCCCTCTTCGACCCTGGTGCTGGAAGATCTCTCGCCTGAAAATGTAGGCCGCCTCCTCGCTTTCTACGAGGCGCGCACGGTGTACGAAGGGTTTATCTGGGGGGTCAATTCGTTCGACCAGTTCGGGGTGGAGCTGGGTAAAAAGGTGGCCGACGGGCTGAGGGATCACATGGCCAAGCGCAACGACCGGCCCGGACATGACTTCGCGGGTACGGACGCTATCTCCAAGGCGTATCTGCGCATGCTGTTCGATAGTCCGGAGACCGAAGCATAGCACGGGTCCATTTGGAATCTAAAGAACGGCTCAGCGCAACAGGGACTGGCCGCGGAGGTAGGTCATCAAGTTCAGCTTTTTGTTTACGAGACCCAGTTTTTTGCGGATGTTGCTTCGATGAAATGAGATCGCCTTGGTGGACAAATTAAGAAGATCGCTGATCTCTTTACTGCTTTTGCCTTGTTTGATCAGTTGAATGACGTGCATTTCCGAAGGTGTGAAATCCCCATTGGCGTCGACGATGGAATCGGTAAAAACAGGATTCATCTCCTTCAGGTTGTCCTCTATAATCTTTAGATAGGTGTGCATGTCACCGACGCATTTGCTCGCTTTGATCTTTTCGATGAACGGAAATACACTGGCGTTCAAAGTGGATTTTATCCTTGCGTCGATGGCTGTTTTCTCTCGGCCCCACACGTCTCCCAAAACACGTACAGTCGTGTCCAACTCCTGAAGGTGACACGCGAGCGCTGTCAATTTACTCTCTTTCTCGATCAATGCCGCTTCCAAAACCTTTTGTCGCGCTGTATCGACAAATAGACTCAGCAAACAAGGCCGGCCTTCAAATTCAACCATGCAGGCGTTGCCCAAAAAATCATTCACTTCGCCGCTTTTCAAACGAACTTTAAGAGTGATGGAAGATAGTTTCTTTTTTTCTTTCAAAAGAAGCGTGAGATGCTTGCGGTAGCTTGGGTCCGGCCACAAACAGAGGTCCAGAGAGGATTGGCCGGCCACTTCATTTTCCTGGTATCCGGTCGCTTGAAAAAAGGCACTATTGGCCTTGAGGATGAATCCTTCTTTCAAAGTCGATATAACCGCGGCAACGGGGTTTAAATCGAAAAGAATACGGTATAGATCTCCATCTTTTAGGGATGGTGGAGCGGCCTTACTGCGCTTCGGTTGAAGGGGGCTCGTCTTAAGTTTTTTGATCAACTTGTCTTTCTGACTCAAAACTATCTTCAGACGGTTTATCTCGCATTCCAACTCTTCGACAATCGGTTTTGGTATTTTCATATCCAGCTGAGCCCATAAATTCCAAATCAGATGAGTAAGGGTATTGTTAAAGTATGCTCTATTTTTTCCGGGCGGCGTCCAATACCTTGCGCACCGTCATGGCCAGTTCGCTGCGCGTCACAGGTTTAGCCATAAAGGCCGATATGCCTATCTCGCGCATTTGCCGCCGGAATGTCTCTTGGTCATATCCGGAGTACAGAATGATTGGCATATCCGGGTGGATGGCCCGCAGCTTCAGCGCCAGATCGATCCCACTCAGATCTGGCATGCTTTGATCCACAATGACAAGGGAGATTTGATCTTTTTTTTGCACAACCATTCGCAAGGCTTCGGTGCCGCTGGTCGTGGACAGCACCTGGTAACCCAATTGCCCCAGAAGCTCGGACAAGATCTTCACAATGGACGGCTCGTCGTCTACGACCAGAACACACTCATGGCCCCTTGGCATTGTCAATGGCCTTTTCTCCTCATTTTCCCGCACGTTCAAAGACCGGCGGAAAAAAGATAGTAAACGCCAATTCCGTGCCTGTCCAACTCCCGGACGGGGCACGCGACGTCCTGATGACCATGTACTCTTTGGGAAGGATCGACAACGGAGACCGATGGTTTGTTTCCGGTCCAACCGTTTTTCGAACCTTCGGCGATCATTGTGAAAGGGGGCCTATCGACCAACCTCGGTTTTGTTGAACTCTCATTATGATTGTATGGGAATAGCGAACAATTGTTAATACTAGAAAATTAATAGTAAAATGCCAGGTAGGATTCACATCTGCTTGAAGAGATGAAAATGGGCGCGGCTATCCGTGAGGGTTTCCGGCCGATCTTTGATGCGGATCACGCCGCGGCCGGTGAGGGTGTGATGGATCATTGCCCTGGAGTAGCCGCCGGCCCGCAACTGCATGGCAGTGTGATCGTCATCTGGGTGCCTTCAGACAACCTGCTTTCCAACGATACGCTTCCGCCATGATCATTGACAATCTTTTTTACGTTGGCCAATCCAATGCCCGTACCCCGTGCCCGGGTCGTAAACAGGGGCTCAAAAGCACGCTGGAGTGTCTCTGCACTCATGCCGGTGCCGTTGTCTGAAACCTGGATGACCACACTGTCGCCATATCTATCTGTTTTAACGATGATCCGTGGTGAAAAGGCCCCAACTGCCGTCTTTTCGGACTGCTCTCTGTCACGGACGGCCTGCATCGCATTGTTCAGAACATTGATGATCACCCGCCGCATCTTTTCCTGATCGTGGGGCACCGGGGGCAGGTCGGCGCAAAAATCCTTTATGATGGCAATGTTTTCCGACTCTTGAATCTGTTCCACCACCTGCGTCAGCCAGGGCGTCAGGTTCGCTTTCACCATATAAACACTGCGGCCGCGGGTATACTCCAGCAAGTCCGCCACGATGGCATCGCACATCGATACCTGCTCTTCGATGCGCCTTAAGTGCTTAGCAACCTTTTCGTCCTTTTCCTTGACCTTTCTTTGTAAATAGAAGTTGGACGACCGGATCACCCCCAGCGGATTGCGCAACTCGTGGCTGACCGTGGCCGTGAGTTGGCCCAGCACGGCCAGCTTTTCACGTTTGACGAGTTCGGCCTGGGCGGCTTCCAGCGACTGGGTCCGCACTTCGACCATTTCCTCCAAGTGCTGGCGGTATCGTTCCAGCTCCTGTTCGGCGCGTTTGCGCTCGGTGATGTTCGCGGCCACCATCAAGATACACGACTGCCCCTTAAACTGCATAATGCGCGCTGAGAGCAGCAATGTCAAAAAGGAGCCATTTCTAGCCTTAAAATCGCCCTCTATACCTTCAAACCAGCCATGCTCCTTCAAGGCAGATAATATCCGCGCGCGATCAGAATAATCCTTATACAGGTTCAGTTCCGCCGACGTCCGGCCGATCGCCTCTTCGCGGCTGTACCCGGTGTATCGGCAAAAAGCCTCATTCACTTCGAAGTATTGACCATCGGAAATACTGGAAATGGTGATTGCGTCCGGTGCCAGTTCTACTAAACGCCGGTAGCTCTCCTTGCTTTCACCTATAACGCGTTGCGCCTCTTTCAGGAAAGAAATGTCCGTAGAGATGTTCAACAGGCAATCATCCCCTTTGAAGCGTATCGGTCGGGCGGAAATCAGGTACTCGGTGATAACATCGTTTATGCCGCGAAATCGAACTTCCAAGCCATCGACCTTGCCTTGGCGTCGGTACTCTTCCAGCAAGCGCTCCCGGTCGGACGGATCAAAATAGACATTCAGTTCCAAAGAGGTACGCCCGATCGCCGCTTCGGCTTCATAACCAGTACGTTGGCAAAAGGCATGGTTGACGTGCATATAGCGCGAGTCCGAAAGCCGGGTTATGGTAATTGGATAAGGAGCCAGCTCCATGATCCGCCGATAGCTTTCCTCACTCTCCTGTAAGGCCTCCTGCGTCTTTCTGAGTTGGTTAATGTTGGTGGCCACCAGCAACAAGCACTCCTCGCCCTTGAACTGGATGGCCCTGGCTGAAATCAGGTTATGCAAAAGGGCGCCATCCCGGGCCTGGTAAGTAATTTCAACCCCATCAACACGGCCAAATTTGCGCAATGGCTCCACAATGCGCATCCGGTCAGCCGGATTGACAAACAATTTTAGATCGAAGACGGTCCTGCCGACAGCCTCTTGGGCGCTATAGCCCGTTTGCTGGCAGAAAGACTGATTGACTTCAAAAAACATTCCGTCGGACAGACGGCTGATGGTAATCGCATCAGGCGCCAGATCGATTGCGCGTCGATAATGTTCCTCTCTATCGCTATCGGTTCGCTCAGGGACCTGGGCCGACAGACCTCGTTTGTCCAATCCATCATCGACGGGAACGTTTTTTGATGAGGGGGGCACCGCCACCTCCAAATGGATAGTTTCAATGAATATCTCAACAAGCCTTATGGCTGTCAATGCTATATATATTGATCCCGGCGGGAGGGTGTATCAAATGCCCCAGTGGAAGAAGTGGGGGCTGAATTGGTTACCGGGAATCGCCGTACCACAGTGCGTCGCGCAATCCCGAGGCGCGTTGGATGGGGCGCTGCACGGCCAGGGCCAGCAGGCTGGGGTCAGCCCATATATCGATGGATGCGCGCGACCGGGTAACGGCCGTATAGATCAACTCGCGGGTAAGCAGCGGCAGATCGGCGTCGGGCAGCACCACCATGACGCGGTCGAACTCCGATCCCTGGCTTTTGTGGATGGTCATGGCATAGACGGTCTCATGCTCGGGCAGTTGGTGGGGAGCCAGCGCCTTGAAAGTGCCCTGGGGGCCGGGAAAAAACACCTGCATCTCGTTAGAGGGGCTGCCGGGACGGGTCAGGGTGATGCCCACATCGCCGTTGAACAGTCCGTGGTAATAGTCGTTGCGCGTGATCATCACCGGTCGGCCCGGATACCAGCCTGATGCGCCGTGGATCATGGACGGAATCCTTCCCTGCCGGCGCAGGGCCTTTTCCACCCGCTGGTTCATGCTCTCCACGCCGTACGGGCCTTTGCGCACGGCGGTAAGGATTTTGAAGCGGTTGAGCCGCGCGAAGGCCGTGCCGG
>JBAQGR010000579.1:0-2764 GCA_049287895.1 Desulfatitalea sp. | reverse complement strand
CTGGAAGACATACCGCTGCTCGTGGAATTTTACGTCCAAAAGATTTCCAAGCGATTGGGCAAGAGCATCGAAATCATTCCGGTGAGCGTCATGAATGCGTTACAAACTTATCACTGGCCCGGAAATGTCCGCGAGTTGGAAAACGTCCTTGAACGTGCGGTGATCAACTCGTCGGGTCCCAAGCTGCGCCTGGTGGATGAACTCAAGAAGCCGTCCAAGGATCTGAGTAAAAGCCAAAGAACTTTGGAAGTAGTCGAGCGCGAATACATTGTCAGGATTCTTGAGCAGACCTATTGGAAGGTTGGCGGCCAAAACAGCGCGGCTGAAATCCTTGGGCTCAACCGTAGCACCTTGCGCGCCCGCATGCGTAAGCTTAATATCCGGAAACTGTAAAATTCTAATCCCTATGGAGTGAGCCACTCAGCCGTTACCGCCGAATGAAGGACGCCAACCATGAAAAAACCATCCGGCCCGAAGATGCGCCCAAAGCCACCCCAAAAGGTGCGCAAGGAAGGACCGGCGGCGTCCGTGCCGCCGGAACCGCCGCCGAGAACACAAAACGCATTCCCCATCGTGGGCATCGGCGCCTCGGCCGGAGGACTCGAGGCTCTGGAGCTGTTTTTAAAGCACGTGCCGCAAGGCAGCGGCATGGCCTTTGTCATTGTCCAGCACCTGGACCCGACCCACAAAGGCATCATGGTGGAGCTACTCCAGCGTACAACCCCCATGCCGGTCGTCCAGGTCAGGGACCGCCACAAAGTCGCACCGGACCATGTCTATGTGATTCCCCCCAATAAAGACATGTCCATCCTGCACGGGGTGCTGCACTTGCTCGAGCCGGCCGCGCCCCGCGGACTGCGCCTGCCCATCGATTTCTTCTTCCGCTCCCTGGCCGATGACTGTCAGGCGCGCGGCATCGGCGTGATCCTGTCGGGCATGGGATCGGACGGCACGCTGGGCCTGGGGGCCATCAAGGAGAAAGCCGGGGCGGTCTTTGTGCAGGCGCCGGCATCGGCCAAGTTCGACGGCATGCCGCGAAGCGCCATCGACGCCGGTCTGGCCGACGTGGTCGCCGCCGTGGAAGAACTGCCGGGCAGGATCAACGGCTATCTGAAACACGCGCCCCTGGCAGCCCCGTCCGATCCGGAGCGCGAGAGCAAGACGCAGAGCGCCCTGGAAAAGGTGTATATCCTGCTGCGGGCCAAGACCGGCCACGATTTTTCGCTGTACAAAAAGAGCACCATCTACCGTCGTGTCGAGCGGCGCATGGGCCTGCACCAGATCGACAAGCTCGCCACCTATGTCCGGTTTTTGCGCGAGAACCCCCAGGAAATCGAGCTGCTCTTTAAGGAGCTTCTGATCGGCGTCACGAACTTTTTCCGCGACCCGCCGGCGTGGGAGCAGCTGCAAGCCGAGGTCATGCCGGGCCTGCTGGCGGCTCATCCCAAAGGCGGGGTGATAAGGGCCTGGACGTCGGGCTGTTCCACGGGCGAGGAGGCCTATTCCCTGGCCATGGTTTTCAAGGAGGCCCTGGAGCAGATCCATCCGACCGGACACTTTTCGCTCCAGGTCTTTGCCACGGACCTGGACCGGGACGCCATCGACAAGGCGCGCGCGGGCGTCTATCCGGCCAACATCGCCGCGGACATCTCCGCCGAGCGCCTGCGCCGGTTCTTTGTAAAGGACGATCACGGCTACCGGGTGGCCAAGGAGATCCGCGAGATGGTGATCTTTGCCCCCCAGAACATGATCATGGACCCGCCCTTTACCAAACTCGACCTGCTGATCTGCCGCAATCTGCTGATCTACCTGGACCAGGGCATGCAAAAAAAACTCATGCCCCTGTTTCACTACAGCCTGAATCCCGGCGGCATCCTGTTTCTGGGCAGCGCCGAGACCATCGGCGCCTTTACCCATCTGTTCGCCCCGTTGGCCAAAAAAGAGCGCATTTTCCGGCGGCTCGATTCCGCCCTGGCAGCCGAGCCGGTGGAATTTCCCTCCGCGTTCGTGCCCCATCCGACGGGAATCGCAAGCCTTCCGCCCCCGGCCCGGACGGCCGTTCCCAACCTCCAGGCCCTGGCGGACCAGCTTTTGTTGCAACACTACTGTCCGGCGGCCGTGTTGACCAACGACAAAGGCGACATCCTTTATATCAGCGGGCGCACGGGCAAATACCTGGAGCCGGCGGCGGGCAAGGCCAACTGGAACATCTTCGCCATGGCGCGCGAGGGGCTGCGCCACGAGCTGAACAACGCCTGGCACAAGGCCCTGCGCCAGAAAAACGCGGCCAGCCTCAAGGGCGTGAAGGTGGGCACCAACGGCGGGATGCAGGCCGTGGACATCATGGTTCAGCCGATCTCCGAACCCGCGGCCCTGCAAGGGATGGTGCTGATCGTCTTTACGGAGGTGGCCATGCCCCCTGAACCCCGGGCCGCGGCGAAAACCTCCCGGGCATCGGCGCGCGGCGAGAGCCTGGCGGCCTTGGCGCTCGAACTGCAGCAGGCCCGCGAGGAGATTCAGTCTTGCCGCGAACAGATGCAGACCTCCCAGGAGGAGCTCAAATCCGCCAACGAGGAGTTGCAGTCCACCAACGAAGAGCTGCAGAGCACCAACGAGGAGCTGACCACCTCCAAGGAAGAGATGCAGTCGCTCAACGAGGAGCTGCAGACCGTCAACCACGAACTGCAAGCCAAGGTGGACGAGCTGTCGTGGGCCAACAACGACATGAAGAACCTGCTCAACAGCACCGACATCGCCACGCTGT
>JBAQGR010000578.1:0-6750 GCA_049287895.1 Desulfatitalea sp. | reverse complement strand
ATGCGGATCTGGACCATGCGGGTGATGGGCGGATAGCCCAGCGCCTTGCGGCATTCGATCTCCTGGCGGTAGAAGGCCTCGAAATCCTGCTGGCGCGCCGCAACGATACTGAAATGCTGCGGATTGTAGGTCTGCAAGATCACGCGGCCCGGCACCGTGCCGCGGCCCGCGCGTCCGGCCACCTGGGCCAAAAGCTGGAAGGTGCGCTCGCCGGCCCGGAAATCGGGCAGACTCAGCGACAGATCGGCACACACAATGCCCACCAGGGTGATATGGGGGTAATCGTGCCCCTTGGCCACCATCTGGGTGCCCACCAGGATGTCGATCTTGCGATCGCGCAAATCCCGCAGGATCTTGAGCAAAGCCCCTTTGCGGCGGGTGGTGTCGCGGTCCATGCGCGCCACGCGAGCCGTGGGAAAGAGTTTCTGGAGCTCCTCCTCCAACCGTTCGGTGCCGAGGCCCAGCCGCCGGAGGCGGTCCGATCCGCACCGGGTGCAGCGGGCCACGGCCGCTTGGCTGAAGCCGCAGTAGTGGCATTGGTGGGCATCGGTCTGTTGATGATAGGTCAGGGAGATATCGCAGCGCCGGCAACGCACGATCTGGCCGCAGGCCGCGCACACGACGGTGTTGGCAAAACCGCGGCGGTTCAAAAAGATCAGGGCCTGCTCGCCCGCCGCCACCGTTTCCCCTATGGCCTGGATCAATGCCGGGGTCAGAAAACGGCGCACCCCCCGCTCTTCGCGCACGGCTGTCAAATCCTGGACGAAAATCTCAGGCATAGCCCGCTGATCCACGCGCTCGAACAGGGTGATCTTCTGAAACTTGCCATTCTGGGCGTTGTACGCCGATTGCAGCGAGGGCGTGGCCGAGCCCAGAATCGCCACGGCCCCTTGCTGCCGGGCGCGCATGACGGCCAGGTCCCGGGCGTTGTAGCGCAGAGCCCCTTCCTGCTTGTACGAGTCGTCGTGCTCTTCGTCGACGATGACCAGCCCGACCTTGGCCAGGGGCGCGAAGATGGCCGACCGGGCGCCCACGGCGATGGTGGCCTCGGCCTTCAAGATGCGTTGCCACTGGTCGAAACGTTCACCGTCGGACAAACCGCTATGCAGCAAGGCCACGCACTCGCCGAAACGCGCCCGGAACGCTCGCTCGGTCTGGGAGATCAGGGCGATCTCGGGCACCAGCACCAGGACGGCGAGCCCCTGAGCCAATGCCCTGGCCGCCATTTGCAGGTAGACTTCGGTTTTGCCCGAACCGGTGACGCCGGCCAGCAGAAAGGTATGGTATCCCTTGCCTAACCATCCGCCCATGGTATCGACCGCAGCCTGTTGCTCGGCCGTCAGGCGCGGCGGTTGGTCTGGGGTGATGGGCGCACCCAGCGGGTCGCGGTAGACCGTACGGGCCTCAACCAACACCTGGCCGTCCCGGGCCATGGCGCGCACCAGGCCGGCGGCGGTCGGTACAGCCGCCCGCAGGTCGCCCAGCGCCACGGGACCGTCGGCCTTGAGCATCCGCCAGATGGCCAGGCGCGCCGGCAAAAGCCGGGTCTCAGCGCTAAACGCTGGATTGGGTCGCACATAGCGGGTGGTCTTGGGTTGGGTGCGGCCGGCGCTTAAACTTTGCTGCCGCACGATCCACCCCTGTTTCTCCCAGGCAGTCAAACTGCCCGGAGAAAAGTCGCTGCCCGCCAGCCGTCGCAGGGCGGTGCGGCGGCACGGTCCGAGGGCCAGGCGTTGTACCAAATGCTGCTCCCAGGCCGCCAGGGATGCGGCGGCCAAGGCCTGGTGCCCCGCTTCGCTAAGTTCATAGCGCGTCTGGTCCGCCACATTGATGCCGGCCGGGAGGGCCGCTTGCAGTACTTCGCCCAGGGGATGGATGTAGTAATCGGCGATCCACTTAAAAAAGGGTAGCATCGCTTCGGGAAAGAGCGGCTGGTCGTCGAGCACCTTGGCGATCGCTTTGAGCCCTGCTGCCGGCGGTTGCTCGACGCGTCCCAGAACATAGCCGGTGACCCGCCGTTTGCCGAAAGGCACCAAAACCCGTCTGCCCGGGGTCACCGCCGGCAACAGGTCGCCCGGCACCCGGTAGGTAAAGGTTGTATAAATCGGCAGGGCCACGGCCACATCGATCAGATCGGATCGGTCGCCTTGGGGGGGGTATGGGGTCGTTGGTGAGGACAAGGCCAAGTTCAATTCCCGTTAACCACCGTTACCGTTAGGCACAAGGGGAGCTTCGGTGTTTACGAAACTGCCATTTTTATCAGGCCGGTTCCATCGGAATCGAAGATCATCTTGCCAAAAGATTGCAGCCGTTTTAAAGAGCTGTTATGATCCGTCTCGCGATCACGAAGGCGCGATGGCGGCATGCGGCCATAAAAGGGCTGCTTCGGCGCCCATGCCGGCGAACCGTTCAGGAAAGGAGACTATATGCATAGTTTAGGCAAACATTCCATTGTTCTTTTACTTGTTGCGGCGCTGATCCTACTGCCCTGCGTCGCCATGGCCGAGCCCTACGAAGAGGTCAAAGACAAACAGATCGCGGCCGGCAGCATGGCCGCCGACGGCTTGGTAGCACGCCCGCTGGGTATCGTCGCCACGGTGGGCGGATTCTGCCTGTTCGTCATCTCTTCACCCTTCTCCGCGTTGGGTGGAAATATCGGCGAGGCGTGGGATTCCCTGGTCGTTTATCCGGCCAAATTCACTTTCGCCAGACCGCTTGGCGATTTTGATTAATAGACCCGCGCAACGACACCTGAAAAATCAAGAGGGGGAGGGCCGAGCCCACCCCCCCCTTTTTTTACATAACCCCCTTGCCGTTTTTTAACCTTCCAATCCTGATGGACTCGTAAAAAGGGTCTCGGTGCCTGTTAACGTCATTCCCGCGCAGGCGGGAATCCAGTCTTTCCAAGTGTTTCTGGACTCCCGCCTACGCGGGAGTGACGGCTCTGGGACTTTTTACGATGTTGTCAATCCTGATGAATCCGTAAAAAGTCGTTGGGAGTCTGCTCATGTCATTCCCGCGAAGGCGGGAATCCAGTGATTTCTATCAGTTCTGGACTCCCGCCTACGCGGGAGTGACGGTTTACGGACTTTTTACGATATCGTCAATCTTGGTCAGCTCTTGCCGCGTTGCGCCATGGGAACATAGTGGGTTTCCGTCGGCCCCATGTAGATTTGACGGGGCCGGCTGATGCGCCACTGGGGGTCGTCCATGCTTTCCTTCCACTGGGCAATCCAGCCGGGCAGCCGGCCGATGGCGAACATCACGGTGAACATATTGGTGGGGATGCCGATGGCCCGCAGCACGACGCCACTGTAAAAATCCACGTTGGGGTAGAGGTTGTGGTCGATGAAATAGGAATCTTTCATGGCCAGCTCCTCCAATTCCTTGGCGATATCCAGCAATGGATCCTTGAGATTCAGCGCAGCCAGCAGGTTGTCGCACATGCGCTTCATGATCTTGGCCCGCGGGTCGTAGGTCTTGTAGACGCGATGGCCGAAACCCATCAACCTGAAGGGATCGTCTTTATCCTTGGCCCGCGTCACCGCCTTGCGATAATCGCCGCCGGTGCGATGGATTTCGCTGAGCATCTCGATCACCGCCTGGTTGGCGCCGCCGTGCAGCGGTCCCCATAACGCCGATATGCCGGCGGAGATGGCCGCGTAGAGGTTGACCCGTCCGCTGCCCACCACACGCACGGCCGTGGTCGAGCAGTTCTGCTCGTGATCGGCGTGCAGAATCCAGAACACCTCCAGGGCGCGCACTACTTCCCGGACGAATTCATAGGGTCTGACCGGCGTATTGAACATCATGTTGAGAAAATTCTCGCAATAGGCCAGGTCGGGCCGGGGGAAGACCGTCGTGTGGCCCCGGGAGATCTTGTAGGACATGGCCGCCATGGTGCGCACTTTGGCCAGCAGGCGCGTGACGGTGAAATTGATCTCCTCTTCCGTGGTCTGCAACTCCGGATAAAAACTGCGCAGGGCATTGACCATGGCCGAGAGGATGCCCATAGGATGGGAGGCCCTGGGGAAATTCTGGAAAAAGGTCTTCATGTCCTCGTGGACCAGGGAGTTGTCGTTGAGCATGATGGAAAACCGGCGCAGCTCACTCTCGCTGGGCAGGCGGCCGTTGATCAGCAGGTAGGCCGTCTCCTTGAAGGTCGAATGTTCGGCCAGCTCTTCCACCGGAATGCCGCGGTAGCGCAGAATTCCTTTTTCACCATCCATATAGGTGATACTGCTCATACAGGCGCCGGTGTTGGCATAGCCAGGGTCGTGGGTGATGAAGCCGGTCTCGGCGCGCAGTCGCAGAATGTCGATGCCGCGCTCGTTTTCGGTGCCTGTAATCACCGGCAACCGATAGGATTTGCCCTGATAGGTGAGCGTTACAAAATCTTCCATTGTCTTTACCTCTTTTTGCGGTCCCGGCCCCGGCCCAGTGCGTCCGTCTCGCCGAGTCAAAGATTATCCGCGATTTTCTAAAAACGATTTGCTGAAACGCAGCGGATCATATACAAAAATTGTGCAATCCGGTCAAACAATACTCGTGTGGAGGAACCATGGGCTTCAAGGATAACCTGCTTCGAAAAATCCAAATCGGCCGCCTGGCCGACCAAGTGCGCCGATCATTGAAACCCGCGGACCCGCCCCAGCGCATCGACCGGGAGGCCATGCGCGCCCTGCTCCAGATGAGCACTTATACTCAACACCATGAACGCGATCTGGAACTGTTTAGCCGGGATGGCGAAGCGGGCAAAAAATTCATCATCGTGCTGGACAACGAACTGAAGCGCTACCACACCACCATCGAAGATGTGGCCTTGCGCAAAAGCCCCACGGTCAAGGAGATGGTCAGCATCCGCAACGCCATTAAAATCCTCAACGACAAGGATGTGGTGACCAGCGCCAAGACCGATACCCTGCAGCATCTTCAGGATGAGCTGATTGCATCTCTGGATCTCGCCTACACCCCGGCCGACATCGCGGCTCTCGAAAAGGATGGCCGCGACGCCCTCAAAAACAACTACACCGAAGGCATCGTCGAAGTCCTGACGCTCTTCGCCGACCTGCTCGGTTTGGTACCCGCGCCCAAAGCCTTCCAGATGGCGCACTGCCTCGTATGGGGTGCGCTGAACAGCGCTGCGCCCGGCGTGACGGAGATGGGCCCCAGCGTTATCTTCGACCAAATGCACAACAGTTTGAAAATGATCCGCCGACCGATCCGCACCCTCGACGCGGCGGCCATGCAACACTTCCAGCAGGTGGGCAAGGGGGAGAGCAAGGCCGATCTGGAAGGCGAGGCCGTTCTATCCGAACTCAAAGCCATGGTGCCGGCGCGGAAGGCGTGAGTAAATCCCGTCCCTTTTGGTCGCCGATATCTGACTGAGCACTCAGTCAAGCACTATTTGACCTCACAACTCCCCGAAATTTAATTGCTTCTAAATATCATACTGTGATAAGTAATTCCGCCTTGCTGGTTATGGTTGCCTGATCATGGGAGCGGTCGCATGAATTCACTAAAAATGACAGCCGACCCCACATCAGGAATTTCAGGGTGCTCACAATGGGATACAAGGGCAGTCAACCAGAGGCATGAAACAATCTAACATAGCAGTGGTCCAGGCGCCGGAATTTTATGTCGACATCGGCCCCCCCCAAGCCGAGGAGACCCACGTAGTTATCCCCGCAACATCCGCGCAATATTTCGCTTCACGTTTTGCCCCCATTCTAAGGCCGGATCGACCTTTTTTCGCCTCAAAATATAAAAATAATTTCCAACGCAAGCCTTTTAGGAAGTGTAAAGGCAGATGGGCGCAATGGTCCCGATTGGAAGCGGCCTGCCCCATGACGAACAGATCCAAATCTCCCATAGGAGGCTCAGGATGGAACTGCTGAAAGCGTTGTTCGTGGACGATGAGACCGAATACCTGCAAACGGCCATCAAGCGCATGAAAAAGCGCGGCATCGATGTCACCGGCGTCTCCAGCGGCCCCGAGGCCCTGGCGACTCTGGCCGCCCAAGTCATGGATGTGGTGGTCATGGATGTGCGCATGCCGGGCATGGACGGCATCCAGGCGCTGCGCGAGATCAAACAGCGCTATCCCATGGTGGAGGTGATCATGCTGACCGGACACGCCAGCATGGAGGCGGCCATCATAGGCATGGAGCTGGGCGCCTTCGACTACTTGATGAAACCCATCGACATCGACGAACTGATCTACAAAATCCAAGACGCTTATCAAAAGCGTCAATTGCAAATAAAAAAAATAGAAAACATGGAAAAACTGAGGAGGTGATTGGACTCGACCCATTTTAACATCGAACGACGCAATGGAGATGATGGTGTTGCCGCGGGCCGACCGCGCAACCAGCAGATGTGACATTTGTTTTTAAAAAGGAGCATGATTGCAATGAATTTTTTCAAACAGTGGGGTGAATTCATGATGCAAGGTGCCCGCATGCACGCCCAATGGGAGGTCGAAAATGCCAAGACCATCCTGGGCGACCGCAGGCGTTTGATCGTTCTGGGCCTCTTGCTGCTACCGATTATTCTGGGAGGGATCGTCTTTGCCGAAGAGATCAGCCAAGCCCTGCCCGACGCCTTGGGGGGTAAAAAAGCCTATAGCCCGGCGTTTTATTCCAACTTCATTTTCATCGCCTCGATCCTCATCGGCATCTGCGCCGGCCTGATCACCGGGGCCATCGGCGCGGGCGGCGGATTCATCATCGCCCCGGCCCTGATGAGCGC
>JBAQGR010000577.1:0-4324 GCA_049287895.1 Desulfatitalea sp. | reverse complement strand
TACACTGTATGGCTGGTCGAGGAGCACGGCGAGGCTGTGGGTACCTACAGCCTCATCGTCCTGGACAACCTCGGCCACCGTGGCAAACCGGCGGCCGTGGTCGAGAGCATGGCCGTGGTCGAAGCGTCCCGAGGTCTCGGATTGGGCCGCCTGATGATCGCCCACGCCATCGAACAGGCGCGCCGGCGCGGCTGCTATAAAGTCTCCCTTTCCTCCAACATCGGCCGCGGCGACGCCCATGCCTTTTACGAACACCTGGGATTCAAGCGCCACGGGTACAGCTTCGTTGTCGATGTTGGACAGGGCGCTCCATTGTAGCCCAAAACATTGCTTCAACCGATTGAAGGGCAACTGCCGTCGTCGCTTGGGCCCTTCTTGACAGGGTGCGGCCGCGATGTTACTTCACAAAAACGGAGTGACCCCAAATTGGCTGCCCACAACAAAATCGCAGTGGTAACCGGCGCAGGCTCGGGCATCGGGAAGGCAGTGGCGCTGGCCCTGCTCGCCGACGGCTATGGCGTGGCCCTGGCCGGGCGTCGCCAGGAACCGCTGGAGCGCACGGCCGCCGAATCGGCCCGCCCGGCCCAGGCCCTGGTCGTGCCGACGGACGTGCGCGACGCCGAATCAGTACAGGCGTTGTTTAGCCGCGTCCAGGAACGCTTCGGCCGGCTGGATCTGCTCTTCAACAACGCCGGGATTTTCATACCCGGCATCGAAATCGATGTACTTCCCCTGGCGCAGTGGCAGGCCATGGTGGAGACCAATCTGACCGGCGCTTTTCTGTGTGCACGGGAAGCCTTTCGCCTGATGAAGACCCAGAACCCGCGCGGCGGGCGCATCATCAACAACGGATCACTCGCCGCCCATGCTCCGCGGCCGAACTCCGCCGCATACACGGCCACCAAGCACGCGATCACGGGGCTGACCAAGGCCATCAGCCTGGACGGACGGCGCTACGATATCGCCTGCAGCCAGATCGATATCGGCAACGCCGACACCGGCATGGCGGCCGCCATGGCCAAAGGGGTGCCCCAGGCCGATGGCCGGATCGCCGTCGAACCGTTGCTGGACCTGACCCACGTGGCCGACGCGGTGCTCTACATGGCCCGCCTGCCGCTTGCGGCCAATGTCCAGTTCATGACCCTCATGGCCTCCAAGATGCCGTATATCGGGCGGGGGTAAGGGTACAAGATAGAGGAGGAAAAGATGGCGAGTAAAACGGAAGCAACCGGTTCCGGCCGCTTGCAGCTTCACGACAACGTGCAGCAACACTATCCGGACGTGCTGACGCCCGCGGCCCTGGCGGCGCTGCAGGCCCTGGCCGGGTTCAACCGCCGGCGCCGGGAGACGATGCACGCGCGCATCGCGCGGCGCAGCGCCCGCTTTAAAGAGGGTCGCCGGATCGAATTTCTCGATCCGGCCGCGGTCATCGCCGGCACCAACATCAGCGTGCAGCAGGCGCGTGAGGGCCAGTTCGACGGCTCGGAGATCCCCCCGGATCTCCAACGCCAGTGGATCCAGGGCACGGGCCCGGCCACCAAGCCGCGCGCCACGGTGGAATCAGGCATCCGCAACGTGGCCTACGCCCTGCTCTCAGGCGCCGACGGCTGGATGTTCGACGGCGAGGACGCCCTGGGCCAGGTCGATACCATGTCCCTCGACAACCAGCGCAACCTGACCATCGCCCTGGCGTACAAGGAGCCTTTTTTGAAGGTGGCTGAAAATGTGGCCGGAGAGATGAATGCCTGGGCCAAAGGCTTTTTCGGCTGGCCGATCGTCACCGACTGGAAGCAGCAGTTGAATTTCACCACACGCATCTTCCGCCCCCGGGGGCTGCACCTGGACGACCGGCACATCCGCGATGCCAACGGCGACGGCTTTTCGGCCTCGATCGTCGATGCGACGCTGTATGTGGCCAACAACCACCAGGCACTGCGCAACCAGGGCCGCTCGCTGGTCCTCTACCTACCCAAGATCCAGACCGCCGCAGAGGCCGCGTTGTGGAACGACATCCTGAGCGCCCTGGAGCAGCACTTGGGTTTGCCGGTGGGGTGCGTCAAGGTCTACGTGCTCATCGAGCAACTCGAAGCCTGTTACCAGTTGATGGAGATCCGGGCCGCTTTGGCCTGTCGCTTTGCGGGCTTCAACACCGGCCGCTGGGACTACATCAACAGCGTGGCCGACGCCCTGGCCTGGGACCCGGCCTTCCAGAATCCCAATATCGACGCCATCACCATGACCTACGGCTACATGCGGATCTACGAAGACCGCGTACGCCGCGCGGTCAACACCCCCGACCGTAACGGCCGGTTCGCGCTCTGGCAGGGAGGCATGGAGCCCAACATTCCGGTCGGCTCGGAAAAGGGTGTGGCCGAAGCCATGAAGCGGGCGACGGCCGGCGGCCAGCGCGAGCAGCAGGCCGGAGCCAGCGGCAAATGGGTGGCCCACTGGAAGATGGTCCACATCGTGCGGCCGGTCTGGGAACAGGCCGGCGCCGTCAACCAACTGGGCCGCAGCTTCCCGGCGCTAAGCTACACCGACAAGGATGCGGCAGACCTGATGCTGCTCGAACCAGCCCCCCGCACCATGCGCGGCGCCCGGGACCTGCTCTCGGTGGCCCTACAGTACGGCAACGCCTTCGGCCGCGGATTTCAGGCTGCAGCCCTCAAGCCGGCCGATTTCTTCGGCAACGACGATGTGCTCTATTTGATGGAGGATATGGCCACCGGAGAGATCCGCCTGAGCATCCTCTGGGAGTGGCTGCACAAACAGGCCCGCTTCACCGAAGGGGACGCGGCCAGCGGCGTGAAGGCCGGCGACCCGCTCACCCCCGCGCTCTTCGACAAGATCCTGGCCGAGGAGTACGACAAGCTGCGCCGGGCGAAGAACAAGGATGTCCACGACGACTCCAAGGAGACCACCCTGCCCATCGCCCGGGAGATCGTCGCCGAATATGTGAAGCATCCGCTCAAGGCCCCCTGGTACGTCGACCTGCTCAACCTCAACCTCAACAACATGGATCTGGCCACGGCCCGCCAACGCATCGCGGAGTACTTCGCCGCCTTCGGACGCGACGGCACACGCCTGACGGCCAATCCGGACTTCTCGGAGTGAGTTGAAACAGCGGCCGCCCCGGTGCAGCTTCCCGGCGCTTTCGGGTTGTGCACCGGGGCACGCCTATTCTTCCGCGTAAAATCCAGGAATTTTACAGAAGCGTGTCCACTGAGTATCAATGCAAAAGGAAGGTAAATTTCCTTTCGAGTAAGAAAGCATCTTTGCATGCCGAGTGAAAGGCATGGTTGTGTGCAGATGAATTTATTGGCTCAATTTGGAACTGGCAATACGATTAAGGCTTATGCCGGACTCAGCAGCTTGTATGGCCAATTTTCTATGTACCTCTGGAGGCACCCGGACCATAAATTTTCCGCTGAAATGTTTACTTGCGATTGGTTCTGGAATTGGCTCATCGGTTTCGCCCATGTCCACTAATACATCCACTACAAGATTTCGGATGCCTTTTAGAGCATTTTCCGGTGTATCGGCCAGCCAACTTAAACTGGGAAATTCGGCACACAGTCCCACATACTCATTATCATCTTCAGACCATGTAACCCGGTACGTATATTTATCATTTTTTGTGGCCATGGCTTACCTCCAATTTTTCAATAGCCAAAAGCACCTGCTTGACTTGATATGTCTTTGCCTTTCCTTTGTGATTCTGAATATTTAACCTTGGGTCTCCTTGCCAGGGTGTTTTATAAATGCGATGACTGCTTTTTTGCTGACGTGGCTCATCGAAATAATACTCACATATTCTGCACAAATCCGAAAACCTGACATCCTTCGGATTTCGTTTCAATATCAATAGCAGATCATCGATTTTTGTCATGGCTACATAGTATCAATATTGGTACCATTGTCAAATGTTAAAATCGGACTTGTTGGAACGGCTGGTGAATCACACAACGAAAAGCTCAGCCGGAGCGGGCCACAGGCCCGCGATCGGCTGTAGCTGCCGGTTCGGTGGTTCTTTCTAAATATGCCGCCAAATCAGAGGGGGAATGGAAAATGAAATCTGGACTAGCCCCCTCAATTTCTTCACGGCTCCCATAACCATACATCACTGCAGCAGTAGCAACGCCGTTCTTTTTTCCCCCAATAATATCGTGAAATCTGTCGCCTACCATGAGTGATACCTTAGTCTCTTAACAATGAAATTGTACGCAAAATGATCACAAATTTTCACGGAAATTACTTCGAAGTATATGAACACAGTTCTGGGATAATTGCTGTTTCGCGCAGGCGAAGTGCTACCGCAATTACG
>JBAQGR010000576.1:0-1567 GCA_049287895.1 Desulfatitalea sp. | reverse complement strand
CATCAGCGATGAAAAGACAGTAGTTTTCCGCCGCCCACCCTTTTGAACCGTAAGTCCAATCCGCGCCGGCCAGATGCAGAATTTTCCACAACGGCACCATCTCATCCGGTTCGGTGACCGGTTCCCTGGAATTCTGATTCAGAAAAAAGACGGCTGCCTGCTTGTCGATGGGAGCTTGCAGATCCTTGAATGCAGGTTGCGTTTGGTGGACCTCCTCGAGGACATCTTCGACCACGAAGCGGAAGTCCTCTTCCGAGGCCCCCATGGCGCTGCAGGTGTCATGCTTGAGCGCCATGTCGCAAGACTGGAGGATCCCCTTGGGTCTTTTCTCCCTCGGGACCTGCTGGCGCCCGTAAAAGACAAGCTGGGGGATGTTGATCTTCATGGGGCAGGCATGCACGCAACGCATGCACATGCTGCAGAACCACACCCAAGGCGATGCGGCGATCTCCGCTTCCATTCCCAGCAGCGCCATGCGGAGAAATTTTCTGGGATCCATATCCCCAATACCGCTGGCCGGGCAGCCCGATGAACAGGATCCGCAGGTTAAGCAGAGATTCAGGTTGCCGCCATCCGGCAGCATATCTGCAGCCCTCTGTTTTAAACCAATCTTCTTATCGACCCCGGAGATGACCATCGCCCCTGCTGTATCCACGCCCTGCGCTCCTCTCTGCGGGTGCCAAAATTCCGCGGATAAGGTTTTTCGGTTCGAACCCTAAAGAAAAACATTTAACTTCAAAAGGTTAAATTCAGGTTGTCGCGTTTGCTATTTCTTCATATCAGGCACCCCGGCGTTCTTGATAACCTTGAACACACTTATCCCATTAACCGAAAGCGGCTTCATGGCGGTTCAAGGGGCCCTGCTTGCTCTTTTAGTTTCGAAGAGACTTCGTGGAGATATCGCGGCTCAGGGGAAGCTTGCCGCTGTTCATCTTTGCAAACACGTTTGGTGCTGGTGCAGGAACACCGTCAGGTCGACAGGGCATGGTACTAATTTAGGCGGCCGTGGCGGCCAAGACGGCACTAAGGATCAAAAACTGAAGTGAATTTATTCTAGAATAATCGTTATTTAAAAATTAGGAGATGTCAATAGTAAAATTTCAGCTGACCAGGGCAATCGCATGTAAACTTGGCACGCAGCGTGCGTTCTTCGTGCTTACTTAAATCTCAACTCTGCACTGCGTGCATATCTGACCAATTGTCCGGTATAACAACGTATTTTGCTATGTGTTGGTAACCAATTGAAATGTAAATAAAATCTAGACTTTTGTCTAGTTGTGTGGTAATCACCTGAAAAACATTAATTTTTAGGAGGTTACGCCATGCAAGATTTACCCACGGATGAACTCACGCGATTTTATCGATAGTCGTTTGCGATACAATGCATCGCCTTGCGATTTAAAACCCTTTTGTGATACCGTGCGCCCATTTGCCGGTGGCTGGGGTGCCGGCGTTCCGTTTTATCGGTCGAAAGGGGTTATGAAGGGACACCCATGCCGCGGCTTTATATCGAAGAGTACACCCGCGCACTCACGGGCAAAACGGTCTGCATTGCCTGCCGTGAAGG
>JBAQGR010000575.1:0-5900 GCA_049287895.1 Desulfatitalea sp. | reverse complement strand
ATCCCCATGCATGCGAGTTGGATCGGGTGATCCCCCCGGAAATCAAGAACGACGCTTTTTATCGGCTCATCCGCGAAATGGCGGCCAAAGAGGATGTCGTCCATATCCTGGAGATCGGCAGCTCGGCGGGGCAGGGTAGTACGGCGGCCTTTGCGGACGCATTGCGCCATCGGGCCGTTGCCGGGCATCTCTACTGCATGGAGATTTCCACGCCCCGCTTTCAGCAACTGCAACAACGCTATGCGCAAGATGCTTTTGTACACTGCCATCAATGGTCTTCGGTGGATGTAAAGCGCTTCGCCGGTGAGGATGAGGTACGCGTTTTCTATGAGCAAACCCCATCCCCCTTGAACCAATACCCGTTGGAACGCGTGCTGGGGTGGCTGCGCCAGGACTTGGAATATCTACGTGGCCATGGCCTCGACGGCGACGGTATCCGCCGCATCAAGGAAGAATACGGCATCGAACAGTTCGACCTGGTGCTCATCGATGGTTCGGAGTTCACCGGCCAAGCCGAACTGGAGCTGGTTTACGGAGCGCGGTATATCCTGCTGGACGACATCAATACCTTGAAGAACCATGCCAATTACCAACGCCTCAAAGCCGATGAACAGTACACCCTGGTGGCCGAAGACAAGGCATTGCGCAACGGCTATGCCGTCTTTGAGCGGCGCGCCGCGGCCTTGCCGATCCATTTTTTTACTATCGTGCTCAACGGCATGCCGTTTATCGAATACCATATCGAAGTGTTCAAGACGCTGAATCTGCCCTGGCACTGGCACATCGTCGAAGGAGTGGCCGCCCAGACCCACGATACGGCCTGGGGCAAGGCCAACGGCGGGAGCATCCCGGAAGCGTTTCATCGCAACGGCCTGAGCGTGGACGGCACCAGTGCCTATCTCGACCGCCTGGCCGGGGAGTATGCCGATCAGATAACACTCTATCGACCGCCGCCGGGCCGCTTCTGGGACGGCAAGCTGGAAATGGTCAGCGCACCGCTGCCCCATCTGCCCGAACAGTGTCTGTTGTGGCAGATTGATGCGGACGAGCTGTGGAGCGCCGATCAGATCCAGCGCATGCACGCCATGTTCATGGCCCAACCCCAGCGCACGGCCGCCCATTTTCACTGTCATTTCTTTGTCGGTCCTGAGCTGGTGACCATCACGCCCAAGGCTTACAGCCACAACAATGGTTATGAGTGGTTTCGCGTTTGGCGCTACCAAAAGGGAATGCGGTGGCAGAGCCATGAACCGCCTCGGCTGATGGTTGCCGAAAACGGACAGTGGCGGGACGTGGCCAAGGGGCAACCCTTTATCCATGCTGAAACCGAAGCCGCCGGATTGGTCTTCACCCACTACGCCTACGCCTTGGAGTCCCAGGTGCGCTTCAAGGAGGCCTATTACGGCTACAAGGGCGCCGTGGACCAGTGGCGTCGCTTGCAGAACGCCGAACGCTACCCAGTACGCGTGGGTCAATACCTGGGATGGGTCAAGGATCACAGTCTGGCCGATCGCGTGGCGCAGCGCACCATCGGCCGCGCGGTGGACCCCATCGCCTGGCGTTTTGACGATCCAGCGCCCACCATCGCGTCTCAGGACCTTCACATCGTCATCGACGGTGTGATCTTCCAACTGCAACACAAACGCCCCCTGGGCATCGCCCGCGTCTGGCAAAATTTGCTTCCAGAATTGGTCAAGACGCTGCCCCAGGCACGCTTTACAGTTCTGGAACGTCGCGGCTTTGCCGTGCCTTTCACGGACATGCCGCGGCATACCGTGAACCCTTACGTTTTGGGCGACGAAAACGCCCTGGACAATGACGACGAGATGTTGCGTCAGGCGTGCGCGGAGCTGCAAGCCGACCTGTTTGTCAGCAGCTATTACACCAGGGCACCGGGGTTTAAAAATCTTCTATTGGTCCACGATCTCATTCCCGAATTGATGGGCCATGACCTGACCCAGCCGGAGTGGCGCTCCAAAATCCGCGCGATCGAAACCGCCGATGCATTCGCCACCGTTTCTCAGTGCACCATGGATGATCTGAGACAGCGCTATCCCAATGCGGCCGCCCGTCCCATGCAGAAGATGCATCTGGGCATCGGCGCACCGTTCGGCCCGGTGGAAGAAAACCGCATCGCCCGATTGCGCGCGTGTTACAGTTTGACGGCCGCTTATTTGCTGATGGTGGGCAACCGCCGGCAGTATAAAAACAGCGCGGCCATGTGGGCCAGTATGCAAAGCAGCCAATGGGACAGCGACGTTCAAGTGCTGTGCGTGGGCGGAGAGGGTGCTTTGACGGAGGAAGAACAGCACTTGGCCCAGGCGGGCAGGGTGCGCTTCATTCCACGCCTCGGGGACGAAGAGCTGGCGGCCGCCTATGCCGGTGCCACGGCGCTGGTCTGCTTGTCGCGCTATGAAGGCTTCGGTCTGCCGGTGCTGGAGGCCATGGCCTGCGGTTGCCCTGTGATCACCGCTGCCAATGGCTCTTTGCCGGAAGTGGCCGGCGACGCCGCGCAGTTCGTGGATGCCGATCTCCCCTCGGCCGTCCAGACGGCTGTCGAAGCCGTGCGGGAACCTGAACAGCGCCGCGACCTGATCGCCCGAGGATATGCCCAGGCCGCTCGATTCACCTGGCAGCGCTCGGCCGAGGCCATGGCCGCGCTGATCCGCACAATGCAAGGCCAGGCGCCGGTGTTGGTCTCGGCCATCGTCTCCACTTACAACAGCGAACGCTTCATCCGCGGTTGCCTGGAAGATCTGCTGGCCCAAACCCTGGCCGATCGCATGGAGATCATCGTCATCGACAGCGCTTCCGAGCAGAATGAAGGTGAGGTGGTGCGTGAATTTGCGGCCCGCCATCATCGAATTAAATATCTTCGCACGCCGAATCGCGAATCGCTCTACGCGGCCTGGAATCGCGGTATAAAACTTGCACAAGGAAAGTATGTCACCAATGCCAACACCGATGACCGTCATCGGCCGGATGCCTTCGAGAAGATGGTCGCCGTGTTGGAAGCAGAGCCGCAGACGGCGCTGGTCTATGCCGATGTGATCAAGACGGCCACGCCCAATCAGAGTTTGGCTGCCTGCACGCCCATCGGCGTGCTGAGCTGGTTTGACTGGCGGCGCGAGCGGTTGCTGACCCACGGCTGTTTCATGGGGCCGCAACCCATGTGGCGGCGATCGGTGCATGCTGTTTTCGGTTTTTTCGACGAAAGGATGACGGTCTCGGCCGATTATGAGTTCTGGCTGCGGATTTCACAGGCGTTTGACTTTCGACGTATTCCCGAGCCCCTGGGGCTCTACCTGGAACGTGGCGACAGCGTGGAGCATGCCGACCGCGACCGCAAACGTGCCGAGGAGCGGATGGTTCATGAACGCTACCGCAACGCCCAGGCCGAGGGAGCGATTCACGGGTTCAAGCCATTTGAAGCGTTGCGCCGGGCTGCTCAGGCCGGCGACCCTGGGGCCATGCGGCTTACCTTGGAAGAAATTCAGCAGATCGCCCGGAGCGCGAACGGCAGCACCGGTGTTTCCGTGACGGCCCTGGGCAATGAGTTGGCCGCGGCTATAAATCGAGGCGCGGTGACCGAAGATAGGATCGAACGATTCATCCATGATGCAAGTCATTTATTTCTGGCACGCGGCGCGGCCATGGATGCCGACGCAAAGCGGGCGGACGATCGGGAAACGAATCGCGAAAAACAAAATATTAACGCCATTGGCGCGTCCCGCGACCATTCCCTAAAAGGAGATCACACCATGCAGTTTGCCGACAAGATTCAACAAGGGGTTCACTGTCTGCTGAAAGGCGGGCACAGCGAGGTCGCCCAATGGTTGCTGGAAAAGCTTCTGAACGACTCTCCGGATCATGCTCAGGCTCATCATGAACGGGCCATGATAGCCCATCAGCAGGGCGACAAGCACACTGCCGGCCTGCATTTCCAACGCGCCGCCGAACTGGCGCCCCGGAACCCGGTCCTCCAGAAAAGCCTGGGCGATTTTTACCATGTGGTCCAAGGTCAAGCCGGCGCGGCCATCGGTCAATACCAGAAGGTGCTGGCCCTGGCCCCCAACGATCTTGAGACCCTTCTGACCGCGGCACATCTGTGTACCTCTTTGCGCCGGTTCGACGAGGCACGCAAATACTATCAAAAGGTTTTAGAGCTGGCACCCGGCCATGCGGAGGCGCGTAAGATCCTCACTCAACTGACCGCCGCGCAACCAGCGCCTCAGCCCCAGGTATCGCCGGAAACCCTTTATCAGACCGCTTGCCGCCAAGTGGAACAGGGGCAGGCGCGGGAAGCCGCGCAAACCCTGGAGCGGGTCATTGCCATGGACCCAAACCATGCGTTGGCCCATAACGATCTGGGCGTGCTCTCTTTTGAAAACGGCGACAAAGACAAGGCCCAGCGTCTTTACGAAGAAGCCTGCCGGTTGGCGCCGTACAATGGAGTATTCCATAAAAATTTAGCTGATTTTTACTACATCGAAAGGGGCAATGCCGAACAGGCGCTGGCCAAATATGTCCAGGCATTGACTTTGGACCCCCAGGATGTGGAGAGTTTGATGGGCACCGGCTGCATTTGCATGGCCCTGGGACGATCAGAGGATGCCCGCGTGTTCTTCAACCGGACGTTGGAGATCGAACCCTGGCATGCCGAGGCGCTGCGCTGGATCGAGCAGTTGGAAGCATCGGCCCGGCCGGCCGTGGCAGCGATGCAGTCTCGCGATCTCTATGCAACCGCCCAAAGCCAGGCAACCGGCGGCGATTTCAAGGGCGACATCCAAGCGCTCCAAACCCTGGTTGCCAAGGAGCCGCACCATGCCCGGGCGTATAACGACTTGGGGGTCCTGCATTACGAACAGGGCGACAAGGACCAAGCCGTGCGCTACTACGAACAAGCCGTGCGCCTGGCACCTCACGACCCCACATTTCTGAAAAACCTGGCCGATTTCTATTTTGTAGAACAAGGACGTACCCAAGAAGCTTTGCGAATCTATGTCCAGATTCTCGAATCCAACCGCGAGGACGTCGAGTGCATGATGGCGGCAGGCACCATTTGCGCCACTTTAGGCAAAAGTGATGACGCCCGGGATTTTTTTGAACGGATACTTCAAATCGAACCCTGGCATGCCCAGGCGCGTGAAAATCTGGACCACACCATTGTCGCGCCGGTGACTGCTTATGGAGGGCACCTCGCGGCTCTTGGGCAAAAGAGAGCATAACCGGGCTGGCGAGCAGTAAAGGAGCGGCGCTGTGGACGTGCCTCAGGTTCACAATGAGCTGGATGCATGCGAGCGTATGCTGCTGGGCGGCACTGCCACGGATGAAACGGTGGATTGTTTCCAGGCCGCTGCCGTTGCTCTCGGACAGCAGGCTCGGGCCCGACAGCTCTTCGATTCCCTGAGGAAGCAGCGCCCCGACGATTTTCAGATCGCCGGACGATACATCGCCATGTGCCTCCAGCAAGGGGACGATGGCGCCGCCATGACTGCCATCGAGGCCCTGGCCGGCAGGGCCACGCCCCCCGAAGGGCTCCTGGACGCAGGGCTGGCCGTGCGCCGTCGTCTCGGTCCCATGCACCGGGACCCTACCGCCGGGGAAACCCTTTCTTTGTGTATGATTGCGCGCAACGAAGCGAGCTGCCTGGGGCCTTGCCTGCTTGGCGTCAAACCTCTGGTGGATGAAATCATCCTGATCGATACCGGTTCCACGGACCGTACCGCCGATATCGGCCGCCTTTTCGGCGCCCAGGTGCATGCGTTCACCTGGTGCGACGATTTTAGCGCGGCCCGCAATTTCGCGCTCTCCAAGGCCAGCGGGCGGTGGGTCTTGATTCTCGACGCCGATGAAGCGATCGCCCCCCAGGACTTTGAAACCGTACGCGGCCTGCTGCG
>JBAQGR010000574.1:0-7329 GCA_049287895.1 Desulfatitalea sp. | reverse complement strand
GACCTATCGTGCCCAGCCCGGTCAAGTGTACCATGAACGCAATGCTGCGGTTATGCTCTTCTTCCTCCTTGGCGTCCAGGTCCACGCCCCAGCATTGGGCTCGATAGGAGAGGCCGACGCCGGTTTCGATGAGACGCTTGTCCTCTATGTTGCGTTCATAATGGCCGCGCAGCCCCCATGCCTGGGTCACCTTCAAAAGACCTAACAGCACGATGCTTTCCACGCCAGCGACGTTTACTTCGGGCTCTTCACGGGTGAACCGGTACCCGACGCCGATCACATCGTCCCGCAGATCCCACAGCCGTACGCCGGCGTTGTATCCGTAAAAGCGGCCATCGTAGGGCCGCCATAGGGCATCGCCGTCCAGGCGCAGATACCGTCCGGGGGTGATGCCCAACTCGGCCAGCAAATCCGAAAAGGGTCTGGGGTCGTCCTGTTTGTGCTTGTTGATATCAAAACTTTCCGCCAATTTGAATCTTACAAAAGGAATGTAGGTGGCCCCCGGCCCCTTGGCCTCCGCCTCCGCCGGGCGGGGTGTGCGGGCGGTCAGAGTATTGGTCAAAGCAAAGGTGATCCGGTTTTGGGCTTCGATTACATCCAGTTCATCGAAATCGAACTGGGCGGTCTCCTCCTGGTCCGTGTCCGGAATGTATTCATAGATCAACTGAGGCTTGATCCCGTGTTTGAGCCGGTCGCAACCGGCGGTATCGATAGAGAAGACACGGAAGAAATCGGTGCTGGTATCGAGCTTCAGATCATAGATGGATCGGTAGTAATCGTCGCGGTCCTCGGCCGGTGTGGCCTCCCATTGGTCGATATGCCAGGCTGTCTGGCGAATACCGGCCGAAGGTTCGACAAACACGGCGTTGAACAGCCGCGTGGGATAGTAGATCCGCGGGTAAAGATCGGCGCGCTGGCCGCGCGTGCCCTCCTGGCGGTAAAAATGACTGTAGTCGGAGAGCAGATCGAAGTAGACGGGGGTGCCGGCGATTTTCTGTTTGGTACCGTCCAGGGCCAATTCCGGCAGGTTTTGCAGGGTATCATCCGGACCACCGGTGCGGCGTTTGACCACATCGTCGTACCAGCGCGCATCGGCATTGAAGGTGTAGTTGCTCCAGAGGCGATTCAGGTTTAGCTGATTCAGGCGGACCCCATCGTTGTAGTCGTCGATGTCGCGGCCGAAGGTCTTCAAAAAATAGTCCCGCGTTTTGTCAAAGCCATTGGCGCCGTCCTGGAATTCTTTAAGGTAGTCCTGGTCGCTGACCACGTCCAGATCGAGCTTGGCGGTCATTCCCACCGGCAGGTTTTGGTCCACTTTGGCGCGTACCCAATAGCGGTCCTGGTTGGGACGCAACGCGCCGTCACTGGTGTATCCCCATCGTTGGCTGTGATCGAGCAGGCCGTCGTCCACCTGGCGGTCCTCGAAGCCGTCCGCCATCAATGTCCCCCGGGCGTGTTCGCCGGCCACATAACGATACTCCCCGCCCAGGCGCGTACCGCGCTCGGACATGTAGTGGGCGAAAAAGGTGGCGTCCATGCTGTCGTTGATGGCCCAGAAGAGCGGTTGCAGATATTCTTGGCCTCTGCGGTCCGAGAGGCCGAACTCGGGGGTGAGCAACCCCGATTGGCGCTTTAGTTTCACAGGAAAGGCCAGATAGGGGGTGTAGATGACCGGTACCTTTTCCGCCCACAGGGCGGCATGTGTGATAAAACCGTATCCCTCGATGGTGACTTTCAAATCTTTTCCGGTAATATGCCAGTCCGGGTCCGGGCCGTCGCAACTGGTGAGGCTGGCATCCTTGATGCGATAGCTCTCGGGGCCGGTTTTTTGAATCTCCCGACCCGAGAGATAGAAATGGTTTTCGGATAGGAAAACGGAGCCTTCGGTGAGGGTCCCTGTTTCGTTGTCCAGATTCATTTGCAGGCTTTTGCCCGTGAGGGTGTCCTGCCCGGACAATAGCCGCACGTGACCTTCGGCCCATGCTTGGCGGCTGGTCTGGTTGAGGCGCATCATGTCGGCGGTCAGGGTGCGGCCTTCGCGGGTCACTGTAACGTTGCCTTCGGCCGTGTATTCATCGGTCTTTGGATCGTAACTGAGACGGTCGGCACTGACGTTCCAGGCCGGTGCCGACCCATCCCCCTCCGCGGCCAGCGCATTGAACGGCCCGCCGGCCATCCAGACGAGCGTCAGGACAACCCAGCCACCGAGCAACGTAAAAAGAGGTTGAAGTCCATTCTTGAACAACTTGCATTGGCGCATGCCGGGGTTTATGCTCCTTGAGGGTATCGTCGGTTGGTCCTGGGCAGCATCTAAATTATTACCAATACCCGGATGGATGGTGTTCATGTTCTCAAGAGTGCTGTTGGATTGCATCGCCTGGCGGTCGAGGCAACGGTGTTCGGGGCGCAAAGAGTTTAGGGGACCTTCTCCCGGCTGGCCGGTTAATCCGCTTGCCTCCGATCAAATTTTTCACTATAGAGCTAGAAATATTGAAAAATCAATGGGCATTTGCCATTGAGGAACCCATTGCCTGTCGGTATTAGCCCAGAGGTTCAGAAACAGTATGGTCCCATCGCGAACGCCAATGACAATTTTGCTGACCAACGACGACGGTATCCACGCCCCGGGATTGTGGGCCTTGTATCGCGCCTTGCAGTCCGATCACAACCTGATTGTGGTGGCCCCGGAGCGCGAGCGCAGCGCCGTCGGCCATGGTATCACGCTGCACAAACCGTTGCGGGCCTATAAAGTTACGGTCAACGGCGGCGACGAAGGCTGGGCGGTGACCGGAACGCCGGCCGATTGCGTCAAATTGTCCATGGTGGAGTTGCTTGAACGCAGGCCCGACATGGTCATTTCGGGAATCAACCCGGGCGCCAACGTGGGCGTCAACCTCAATTACTCCGGCACCGTGGCCGCCGCCAAGGAGGCGGCCCTTTACGGGGTGCCGGCCCTGGCGGTCTCGATTCAAAGCCCTGAGAACCCGTTTTACGATGACGCCGCCCGCTTTGTGGCCCAGCTGGTGCCCAAAGTTCAGGCGCAGGGATTGCCGGCAGGTGTTTTTCTCAACATCAATGTCCCCAATCTGCCGTTGGATGCAGTCACTGGTGTCAAGATCGTCCGCCAGGGATGTGATTTGTACGACGAGTATTTCGAGAAACGGCGCGATCCGCGCAACCGCGTCTACTACTGGCAGGGCTGTGAAGCCCAGCCGACCTATACCCAGGCCGACGCGGACGGCGCAATGCTCGCCGAAAAGTATATCACTGTCACACCGGTTCGCTGTGATATGACGGATTATACCATGATGGAACAGTTGCACACATGGGGTTTTGCAAAGGATTAGAAGGATTAGCGCGATTCAACGATTTAACGGATTGCCAAGGATGGAGGCTGTATGTCGAAAAAGAGACCACCCCAGAGTTCGCCTTTGGCGCAACCGGAAACGTCGTCAAAAATAATGATCGTCGAAGATGATCCGATCTGCCGTGAATTTGCAAGGGCCATGCTGGTCGATGCCGGATATTGCATCTGCGCGGCCGGGGACGGCCGGCAATGCCTGGAACAAGTACCCGAGAGCCTTCCCGATTTGATCCTCATGGATGTTTCCATGCCCGCCATGGACGGTATCCAGGCCTGCCGGCAGCTCAAGGCGGATGCAATTTGCAAGCACATCCCGGTGATTTTCGTCACCAGCAATACGGATGATCAAACACTGGAAGCAGCCTTCAATGCCGGCGGGAGCGACTATGTGCTCAAACCGGTGCGCAGGGTCGAATTGCTGGCACGGGTGCGCACGGCCCTGGCTCAACGCCGGATGAGCCTCAAACTGGCGGAAGAAGAGAAACTCAAGGGGGTTCTGGAGACCGCCGGCGGGGTTTGTCATGAACTCAACCAGCCGCTGCAGTTCGTTTTAGGCGCCGTCCAACTGCTCATGCTCGATATCTCGCCGGATAGCAGCCTTTACGCGAATCTGGACACCATCCGTGCGCGGATCGAGCAGATGGGCGAGATTACCCGCAAACTGGCCGAGATCACCCGCTTCCGGACCCGCAAATACATGGGCGGCAAGGATATCATCGATATCGACCAATCCATATCCGGATCTAACGGCGCCTAGCGTCGATCCCCTGGGCGGAGCACCGGCTCGGTTCTCACCTTGCCATTGGCGGTGGGGGATCGAGGAGGGAGAACCATTTTATGCCAAAAGAAAAAACCAAGTTCGTGGCCGATATCATCGCCGGTGAAACCATTCAGGACCTCTTTGTGCTGGCTGAAAAAAACCTGGCTCAAAAGAAGGACGGCAACGCCTTTTTAACCGTCACCCTGGCGGACCGCAGCGGTCAGATTCGCGGCGTGGTCTGGGACCACCTGGAAAAAGCCGCCGCCAAGGTCGGTGATTTCGTGCTGGTTCACGCCGCGGCCAATGAGTATCGCGGCGCCCTGCAGATGGTGGTCAAATCGCTTACCACCGTTCCCGTCGAAGAGGTCAATGCCGCCGATTTTCTTCCGGTCACTGCCCGGGATGTGGAGCAGATGTTCACCCGGCTGCGCTCCCTGACCGATACCATCGCATCGACCACCCTCAAGGCCCTGATGGATGCTTTTTGGAGCGATGCCGATTTTGTCCGGCTGTTCAAACGGGCGCCGGCCGCCAAAAAGATGCACCACGCCTACATCGGCGGCCTGCTCGAACATACCCTCTCCATGGCCCTGCTGGTGGACAAGATTGCGGGCCATTACAGCGGCGTGGATCGGGACATGCTGCTGGTCGGAGCCGTGCTGCACGATGTCGGTAAGGTGCGCGAATTCAGTTACAACCATATGATCGACTACACCGATGAGGGCCGCCTGCTCAGCCACATCGTCATTGGCGTCGAGATGGTTGAGGCCAAAATGCGATCCATCGAGGGTTTTCCGCCCGGCCAGGTGGCCATGGTCAAGCACATGATCGTCAGCCACCACGGCGTGCGCGAATTTGGCTCGCCCGAGCCGCCCAAGACTATCGAAGCGGTGTTGCTCAATTACATCGATGAGATCGACGCGCGGGTCAACGCCATCCGGGAGTTCATGGCCACCGAAGACCCCGACGCTACCTGGACCAGCTTCCACCGCCTGATGGAGCGCCAGTTTTTCAAGGGCCAGAAAAGCTGACAGCCGTCCGTTGTGAACTCAAAGAAGCTGAAGGCAGATGGACACTCGTTAAGGAATGGAGCTGATGAATACCACTGTTGTCTTAATAGATGTCGCCAAGATCGCGGGTGCCTGAAATGTTCATCACGCTGGAAGGGATCGAAGGGGCCGGCAAAACAACCCAACTGCAAAACATCGTTGCCTTTATCCAGGCCAAGGGCTATGAGTGCGCCACCACGCGGGAGCCGGGCGGAACGACCATCGGCGCCAAAATTCGGGGGGTTTTGCTCGATCCGGCCAACAGCGATATGGATGCCGGAACGGAACTGCTGCTCTATGTCGCCGATCGGGTTCAACATATCCGTACTGTTATCCAGCCCCACTTGGCAGCCGGACGCGTAGTGGTGTGCGACCGCTTTTTCGATGCCACCCTGGTCTATCAGGGATACGCCCGGGGGCTGGACAAAGAGCTGATTCGCACGCTGCACCGGCTGGTGTGCGACGACCTGTGGCCCGACGCCACGCTCCTGTTCGACCTCGACCCGGCCGTAGGGCTGGCCCGGGCCTGGCGGGAGATCGACCGCGGCGGCCGCACCGGTCAGGAAACGCGCTTTGAACATGAAACGCTTGCTTTTCACCAAAAGGTGCGCGATGGCTATCTGGATCTGGCCCGACAAAATCCCCGGCGCTATCGCATCGTCGATGCCGGTGGTGATGCCCAACAGGTGGCCCGGGCCGTGCAAGCGGTATTAACCATGCTGTTGTCCGAACGACACGGATCGCACACGCCGTAGCGGTCGGGCCTTGTTAGTTAGTGTCCATCCAGAAATAGGCAAATTGGCCATTTGTGGATGGACACTAGTCAGGACGCGATAGGTCACCTTGGAACCCATGAAGTCATCATCTCTCCTCGATCTGATCGGCCACACGCCGCTGGTGGAAATTCGGCGGATGAATCCCAATCCCCAAGTCCCCATCCTGGCCAAGCTGGAATACATGAATCCCGGCGGGTCGATCAAAGACAGGGCTGCCCTCTACATGATCGAGGCCGCCGAACGTTCCGGCCGGCTGACAGCGGACAAGACCGTGGTGGAAGCCACCAGCGGCAACACCGGAATCGGTCTGGCCATGGTGTGCGCCATCAAAGGCTACCAGCTGCTGCTCACCATGTCCGAAAACGCCAGCCTTGAGCGCCAGAAGATTTTGCGCGCCAGGGGCGCCGAAATCCGCTTGACCCCCGGCCACATGGGCACCGACGGCGCCATCGAGGAGGCCTACCGCCTGGCCCGGGAATTTCCCGACCGCTATTGCATCACCGATCAGTTCAACAATGAGGCCAATTGGCAAGCCCACTACCACGGGACGGCCAACGAGATCTGGGACCAGACCCAGGGTCGGGTCACGGCCATCGTGGCGACCCTTGGCACCTCGGGAACTTTGATGGGGCTCTCCCGGCGCTTCAAGGAGATCGCTCCCCAGGTGCGCATCGTGGGTGTCGAGCCCTACCTGGGACATAAGATCCAGGGGCTCAAAAACCTCAAAGAGTCTTACATCCCCGAGATTTTCGAAAAAGAACGTCTGGACGAAAAGGTCAACATCGACGACGAGGAGGCGTTTGAAACCGCCCGGCGGCTGGCCAGGGAAGAGGGGCTCCTTGTAGGCATGAGCAGCGGTGCGGCCATGGCCGTGGCCCTGCGCCAGGCGGCAGCCATGCGTGCGGGGCTGATCGTCGTGATTTTGCCCGACAGCGGTGAGCGCTATCTTTCGACCACTCTATTCGTCGAACGCGAAAAGGTGGGCCTGGCGCTGTTCAACACCCGCACCCACACCAAGGAGAGTTTCGCCCCGCAGCGCGGCGACCGGGTGACGCTCTATACCAACGGCCCCACGGCCCACGCCCCCATCCATGTGGGGGATGCCCGGCGCTTTGTTTTCGCCGACCTGGTGGACCGCTATTTGGCCTATCGGGGTTTCAAGATCCTGCACGTGATGAACATCACCGATCTGGATGAAAAAACATTCCATGGGGCCGATGCGGCCGGCATGGCCCCCGTGGATTTCGCGGCTCGGAACATCGCGGCGTTCGAAGAGGATCGCCTCGCTTTGGGACTGCGCACAGTGGAGCACTATCCGCGTTCCAGCGCCCATGTCGATGATATGGTGCAGGTGGTCCAGCAACTGGTGGCCAAGGGATT
>JBAQGR010000573.1:0-1903 GCA_049287895.1 Desulfatitalea sp. | reverse complement strand
GCGAGCCCTTTGCGGTATCGCCCCGCACGCCGGAGATCCCCGCGGTTCCCAAGTGCCCAACCGTCCGGGCGCCGCTGGGCCGGGCCTTTGCCACCCGCTCGGGCGACAAGGGCGGCAACGCCAACCTCGGCATCTGGGGCCAAACGCCGGAAGCCTATGCCTTCCTGCGAAGCTTTCTGACCACCGAGCGCCTCAAGGCGCTGCTGCCCGATTGCGCGCCGTTTGCCATCGAGCGCTACGAGCTGCCCAATCTGCTGGCGGTCAATTTCTACATCCGCGGGCTGCTGGGCGACGGCGTGGCGGCCTCGGTGCGCAGCGACCCCCAGGCCAAGACCCTGGGGGAATACCTGCGGGCCAAAGTCGTGGAGATGCCGGCCTCGATCCTGGTGACCCATCCGGAAGCAAAGGAGCTTTGATGAAAACGTTATGCGCCGATCTGGCCTGGGAGCAGGATGCCCTGGACGCCCTGGTGAGCGGCCTTATCCCCGCCGCGTGGCAGACCCTGGCGCCGTGCGGCAACTGGACGGTCAAGGACGAGATCTGCCATCTGGCCTACTTCGATTACACGGCGCGCCTCTCGGCCACCGACCCCCAGGCGTTCCAGCGCCACCTGGTCGAGGATCTGGGCCGGATCAAGAACATGGACGAGGCCACCGAGATCACCCTGGCCAAGGGCCGGGCCATGGCTACCGGCGATCTGCTCGCCTGGTGGCGAAAGGAGCGCAGGCAACTGGTCGATGCCCTGGTGCGCCTCTCCCCCAAAGACCGCCTGCCGTGGTACGGACCGCCCATGAGCGCGCGCTCGTTCGCCAGCGCGCGGCTGATGGAAACCTGGGCCCACGGCCAGGATATCTATGATGTGCTCTCCGTCGAGCGGCCCCCCAGTCCGGGGCTGCGCCACATCGCCCACCTGGGGGTCACCACCTTCGGCTGGAGCTTTGCCAACCGGGGTTTACAGGTCCCCGAGGCGGCCGTGCATGTGGAACTGACCGCGCCCTCCGGCGAGATCTGGAGCTGGGGCGATGACGCCGCCGGGCAGCACATCAGCGGGCCGGCCGTGGATTTCTGCCTGGTGGCGATCCAGCGGCGGCACGTGGACGATACCGCCCTGGTGGTTATCGGCGATGTCGCCCGAAAGTGGATGGAGGTGGCCCAGTGTTTCGCCGGGCCGCCCACCCTGGGACCGCCCGCCGGAACCCGGGGAGTTCAGAAGCATCGCATATAGAACTATCAGGAGGTTCGGATGTATCCGTATCTGTTCAGTCCCATCCGCATCAACCGGCTGGAAATCAAAAACCGCATCGCCTACCCGGCCCTCGGCCTGGCTTATTCCCATGACCGGCGGCTCAACGAGCGCTACTTCAACTACTTCCGCGAGATCGCCCGGGGCGGGGCCGGCGTGGTGACGGTGGGGCCCGTGGGGGTCGATGTGCTCGGTGCGGGCTTTCTGGTGTTGTCCCTGGACAACGACGGCGCCATCGCCGATTTCAAGCGCCTGACCGATGCCATCCGGCGCGAAGGCGGAAGCCCCTGGATTCAGCTCTTCCATGCCGGCGCCTATTCCCACCCGATCCTGATCGACATGCAGACACCCATGGCTCCCTCGGCCGTTTTCTCCAAATATTCGCGGACCACCCCGCGGGAGATGAGCCTCGAAGATATCCTGGGCGTTCAGGAGGCCTTCGCGGCCGCGGCCCGGCGGGCCCGGGAGGCCGGCTTCGACGGCGTCGAAATCATCGCCAGCGGCGGGTATCTGCTCACCCAATTCTGGTCGCCGCTGAAAAACCAGCGCACCGACGCCTATGGCGGCAGTTTCGAGAACCGGGCGCGCTTTCCCCGGGAGACGATCCAAAAGGTGCGCGCCGCGGTGGGGGCGGCGTTCCCCCTCGGCATCCGCATGGCC
>JBAQGR010000572.1:0-4378 GCA_049287895.1 Desulfatitalea sp. | reverse complement strand
CCTCAAGAGCGTTGAGCAGTGGCGCTTCGCGCCGGCCCGCCGCATGGGCCAGCCCCAGGAGATGTGGGTTCAGATACCGGTGCGCTTCCAGTTGCAGTGAAGAAAAAGGGCGTGCGTTGCGGCCCGGACCTTCCGGAGAACGCAACGCACGATGGTTAGAAGACAGTGCTTTAGGAAAAGCAAGGCGACTAGAATTTGTATGCGACGTTGATGCCGGCATACACTTCCGAGTCAAGGCCGTAGACACCGTTGGCGATGTCGGCATCGGGCAGTACATCACTATCCAGACTCCCGACATAGACGATCTTGGCGCCAAAGCTCAGTGCGTCGTTCATGGCATAGGTCAAGCCCACGGAGAGGCTATAGTCGTAGAACCCGCCGTCGGTCGCGGCGGCGCTGTAGTATTCAGCGAAATCTTCACCGGCAAAACCGACTTTGGCGCCGGCCTCCATGCTCAGCTTCTCCATCAGATCCATGGCGTAGGTCAGCTTCAGGTCGGTGTAATAGCTGTCGACCTCATCGATATCCCAGTAGAAATCGAAACCGGCCGATAATCCGCCGATCAGGGGATATCCCAGGCTCGCATAGATCTCTCGCGTGCCCAAGCCGCCGGCAGGGAAGAGGTATTCGATCCAGCCGACGGTGACTTTCAGCTTCTGGATGTTGAATCCATAGTAAGGGGTCAGATCGACTTCGGAGAATTCCATGTCGTCGGGATAATCGCCATAGTATTCATCCAGGTCGAAATTGCCCCACACATTGACGCCGAAGCCGTTTTTAGAGACATCGATGCTGGGTTGGGCTACCGGACTATCATTGAAGGTGATGCCGCGCCATACATAGGCGGAATAAACGTCGAGTGCCGCGGTGGCATCCGCGGCCCAGGCCGAGCTGCATGCCAAAACAATTGCCAGTGCGATAACAGGAATGATGCGTTTCATGATGTTCTCTTCTCCTCTGAGTCTATTTTAAGATGGTTTCTTAAATTGTCGGTTGCCGGCCGACGACGGGCCGCGCGGTCGGAGTTGCAATGCGGCGTCGGACTCACCTCCTTTCCAGTGGTAACCAGCGCGCCACGGCTCGGGCAATCTTTGTCTGGAAATAGAGCAGATTGCGTGCCAGGCCGATCCGATAGGGGGGTTAACCGAGTGATTGCTTGCAAAAGTAAGTGGTTACGGTGTAGGCTGGCTCTACGCTCCAATTGTCGTTAGGCTTCTAACTATCACAATTATGTAATTCAAAACTGAATTTAAGACAAACTTGTATTTTTAGCTCTGCATACGGCGGTCCCATGAAAACCATCCCAGCGCATGACCAAACCCTCTGGTGCATCGCCCATCGCGGCGCCCGGGACGAAGCGCCTGAAAACACCCGTTCGGCCTTCGAGCGTGCCTTGCACTATCCTATCGACGGCATCGAGCTGGATGTGCAAATGAGTAGTGACGGACTTTGCGTGATCTACCATGATGCCACTCTGCGGCGGGTCGCCGGCCTGCGGCAGCGGGTGGCCGATCTCACCGCGCCACAATTGGCGGCGCTGGATTGGGGCCGCTGGTTCCATCGCGATTTCAGCGGCGAACCGCTGCTGACCCTGGAGGCGACCCTGGCCGCCTTTGCGCCGCGCACGCGGCTGCTCATCGAGATCAAATCATCACCGGCCGAACAACAATCGGGTCACAGCGCGGCCCTGACCCGCGCCGTCATCGCGTGCCTGTCCGGTATGCCCGCCGGTATTCCTGAAACCAATATCCACATCCTCTCCTTCGACCCCCAGGTGTTGCAACTGGCGCACCGGCTATCTCCCCAGTGGCACTGCGTGCTCAATCTGCCCGAGCAGAACCCGGACGCACTCATGACCTCCGACCCATCGGCCCTCGACGGGTTGTGGGCCGTGGACGGCCGCATCGGCCGGTTGTCCGCGCCTCTCGTCGGTTGGGCCAAGGAGAACGGCCTGCGGGTTTTTACTTACACATGCAACGGTCCGCGCCAGGTGCAAAAAGCATTGCGCTTGGGCGTCGATGCGATCCTCACCGACCGGCCGCGCTGGCTGACCGATTGTCTGAAGCGCTGACGCTGCGCACGGCGTAAAGGGGAAGCTTTGGGCGCGCTTACACTTCCGTCACGTGGCCGTACATATGCCCCAACTCCGGAAAAATCAAGTTTTTGCAGGCCAGTTGGCAGGCCTTGAGGCTGCCGGGCAGGCAGAAGACCAGCGATTGTCCGATCACCCCGGCCGTGGCCCGGGAGAGCAGGGCCGCCGCATCGATCTCTTCATAGCTGAGCTGGGCGAAGATGGGCCCGAAGGCGGACAGCTCTTTGGCAAAGAGCGGTTGGACGGCTTCGAAGGTGACATCCTTGGGAGTGATGCCGGTGCCGCCGGTGATGATCACGGCTTGGGGCGCCTTGTCGGCCAGCAGGCGTGTAATCGTTTCGCGGATGGCGGTGACCGCGTCCGTGACCACCAGGTGGGCCACGACCTGGTGGCCTTCGCGCACCGCGCGCTGAGCGATCCATTGGCCGCTGGTGTCTTCAGCTAACGACCGGGTCGTGGAAACACTTAGAACCGCCACGGTAATCGATTCAGGGCCTTTAGCGCGATGTTCGTGGTGTCCCATGTTCTCTTCACGCCTCGGTCCGAGTGACCTGATCCGCGCCGTCACACTCTTTGAGCAGTACGTTGATCATCTCCGCTTCGCGGGTGGCCACGCACTGGCCGGTGTAGTTGCTCTGAATGGGCAGCTCGCGGTGGCCGCGGTCGATGAGCACGGCCAGTTCGATGCGGCCCGGCCGGCCGAAATCGATGAGCGCGTCCATGGCCGCCCGGATGGTGCGTCCGGTGAAGAGCACATCGTCCACCAAAATAATCTGCCGGCCGTCCACCGAAAAGGGGATTACGGTTTTTTTGACCACCGGATGGGCGCTCAGCTGGGTCCAGTCGTCCCGGTAAAGAGTGATATCGATCTCGCCCACGGGCACATCAGTCCCCTCAAAGGTTTTGATATTGGCTTGCAGGCGACGCGCCAGGAACACCCCCCGGGTGTGGATACCGATCAGGGCCATATGGTTCTCTTTGTGCTTCTCCAGGATTTCAAAAGCCATCCGCTTGAGGATCCGGTCGATCTCGATGGCGTCCAGGACAAGTTGTGTTTCGCCCATACGTTTGCATCCACGGTTTAAGGTTGAAGAAAACTTCAGGCCAAATTGGACGGCCGTCTGCTGGCGTCGGTGTAGAGCCAATTCATATACCAGGCCACGATCACTTGGCAACAACTTCAGTGAGAATTGCCATCGGCGGCGCGGATCAATTGACGGCCCGGATGCGTTGACATAGGATGGCCCCATTTCCAGGAGGGTACACTCAACGATGCCACCCCGCATTTCCATGCCCGAGTTCATGCCCACCACCGCCCAAGAGTGCCGGCGTCTGGGGTGGTCGGAGCTGGATGTGGTCCTGGTCAGCGGTGATGTCTATCTGGACGCGCCCCATATCGGCGTGGCCGTGATCGGCCGGGTGCTTTTGAATGCGGGCTACAGGGTGGGCATCATCGCCCAGCCCGACGTCCATACAGCCCGGGACATCACCCGCCTGGGTGAACCCCGGCTCTTCTGGGGGGTCAGCGGCGGCAGCGTCGATTCCATGATCGCCAACTACACCGCATCGGGACGGCGGCGCCGCAGCGACGACATGACCCCCGGCGGAGTGAACGACCGGCGGCCCGACCGCGCCGTCCTGGCCTACAGCCATCTCATCCGGCGCCATTTCAAGCAGACGCGGCCCATCGTGCTGGGCGGCATCGAAGCCAGCTTGCGGCGCATCTCCCATTACGATGCCAGGTCCGACGCGGTGCGGCGCTCGATCCTCTTCGACGCCAAGGCCGATTTACTGCTCTACGGCATGGCCGACCAGAGCGTGGTGGCCTTGGCCGATAAACTCGCGCAGGGTGAAGATGGGCACGACCTGCGCGGGTTGTGCTACATCCGCCGGGAGCTGCCGACGCCCGATCCCGGCTTCAGTGCCGGCGACGTACTACTTCCCGCGCACCAGGAGGTGTGCCGGGACCCGGCGGCGTTCGCGCGCATGTTCGCGCTCTTTTACGCCAACGCCGACCCACTGAACGCCCGCCGTCTGGTCCAGCAGCAGGACACGCGCTACCTGGTGCACAACCCGCCGGCCCTGGCGCCGAGCGTCGCCGCGCTCGATGCCGTCTACGAATTGCCCTATGCCCGCGCCGTGCATCCGTACTACCGCCGGCAGGGACCGGTGGCGGCCATGGAGACCATCCCCTTCAGCCTGACCACCCACCGCGGCTGCTTCGGCGAGTGCCGCTTTTGCGCCATCGCGGTCCACCAGGGCCGGCGGGTGGTGTCGCGCAGCCAG
>JBAQGR010000571.1:0-2632 GCA_049287895.1 Desulfatitalea sp. | reverse complement strand
ACACAAAAGAAGAATATGTTAATGGAGTACCCGCGGGTCTTGCCATTGGCAGGTATCGAATACGATTCACTTTCCATTTTGAGAATACCCAGGGAGAAGATATCGATATCGAGGTGGATCGAACAGTTTATTTGGGCAATTACGATAACTGCTAACTGAAGCCTAAACTACTATGTCACTACCGTTCCCACGCTCCGGCGTGGGAACGTTTTTTGTGCCCCCGGAATTATAGGGGCACCCATCAACCGTTATCTTTTGCCCCCCAACCTTTGCTTGGCTTTCATGGCTAAATCACTCTCCTGCGGGGCCAATTCAATGACCGTTTCATAGGAGGCCCGGGCCTGGGCCTTCTGGCCGGCGGCAAGATAGGCTTCGGCCAGGTAGAAGTGGATTTCGGCGGTTTTGGGGGCCAGTTGGACCGCCCTCTCCAGGTAACGCAAGGCCTGGCGGCCCTGGTTCATGGCAAGATAAGTGCGGCCGGCGCCCACCTGGGCGTTGATTAAATCGGGTTGAATCTTCAATGCTTCTTTGAAGTAGTTCAGGGCCGTGGGGTAGTCCCGTTTGTTGTAGTAAGCGAACCCCAGATTGGAGAGGGGAAACTGGGGTGTGGCGTAGAGGGCATCTTTGGTGATCTCCTTGAAGGTGGCAATGGCCGCATCCCACTCTTCCACCGCCAGGTAGGCGGACCCGAGGTTGTTGCGCGCCGGCGTGTAGCTGGGCTTGATCTCGGCCGCTTTCTTGAAGTGGCTGATGGCCTCGGGCATGATCTTTTTGGCCATGTAGCACAACCCCAGGTCGTTGTGCACGAACGGGTCTTCGGGGTCGAGCTTTTCGGAATCGAGCAGTTCGCGCAAGGCCGAAGTATAATCGCCCTGACGCATGTAGGCCTCGCCGATCTCGCGTTTGGCGGCGGCCTGCTCCGGGTTGCGCTGGACCGCTTGCCCGCCGCAGGCGCTCAAACCGATGATTAAGAGCCCAGATAGTAGACCGATCCCCCAAAAATCTTTCATGATCTTCATGGCCTTCCCCTTAGCTGATCGTTATCTCATCATTGCGCGACTCCCGGGGAGTCGCCAAGGAACCCCTTTGAAGGTTTCATAGCACTGCGTTCAGTCCCAATCCCTGACTACCAGGTTACGACGGCGATACCTTCGGCGCTGAGCAAGTCGGTGATGGCCGGGTGCAAAACGGAATCCGAGAGCAGCGTGCGTTTGTTTTGCGCATCGGCGTAGAGCAGTCCCGCGATGGTGACCGTCACATTGTATTCGGCCGGCCGCGCGGCCGCTTGAAACGAAGGGTTTTCGATGTACGGTTCGCTCAATCCGGCGAGCAGCTTGCCGGTAATCGTCGTATAACTCTCCTCCGTCCCGATTTGCACCACATTCAGGCCGCTCTCCTGAATCGCCTTCACCGCGCCACCGTAAAGTTCTGCGAAATCCAGCAATACTTCGCGCCCATCGGGCGTGGTGACAAGGTTGGCAAAGGCGTCGATCTGGAGACCGGCATAGGGAAATGTGACAGGCACATTGGGCGCGTAGGAGAAATTAAGCACCTTGGCCAAACGCTGCACGAAGTCCCGCTGCCCGGCGGGCGTCAGGGCCAGGACATTCTTAACGGCATGCCGGCTGCCACCGAGAGCTCCGGCGCTCCCAACGGCTGCACCGCCCGGCAGTACCTCTTTGAGCACAATTCCGTTTTGCTCCAGGTAGCGGCGCATCGCTTCCGGGGTTTGTTGGTCCGGCGTGTCGATGGGCGTGATGCACAAGCGGCGCTGGTCGCTTTCGGGTTTGATCCACTTGGCCCGCACCGCCACATGGACCCCCCGATCTTCGAAAGCCGCTTGTGTGGGGGCATTCTCCTGGTCTTCCATGGCAGTGAAGATGGCGGCGATGATTTCCGGCGCCGAGTCTTGCGGGCCGTAGGCGACCACCTTGAGTTGGGGCCAGTGGCTTTGCACCGTCTCCGGTGACTGGCCCATGATCTTGCCGTCCTGGGTGAAGAGCAGGCGCTGGTTGCCTGCCTCTAGCAGCGGATGCCGGGAGAGGTCGATTTCAAGATCGGTCGCCCCTTCGCGCGGCAAATAGTAGGTGCCTTTGCCGATCAGTTTACCGCCCACGGTGGCCACGGCGGCAGCCAGCGGGCTTTGGGGTATTTCCGGTACGGATGTCGGCGGTAACTGCTGCTCGGAGGGTGCGCCAGTGTCTCCATCTTCGGGCCGGGCCGCGGTGGCCGGTTGGTTGGGATCGATGGTTTCGCGCAGGTTGCCCTTCTCATCGTAGAGCGCATCGTACTCTTGCTTCTCCCGGATGGAAGGATCGGGCAGGTGGATCTTCTGCCCGGCATAGATGCGATTGATATCGGTGATCTGCGGATTGGCGGCTTGCAGCAGCTGAATACCCTCTTTATAGGCTTTGGTGCCGTAGCGGCCAAAGCGCCGGGCCACGATCTGGGAGACAGTGTCGCCGCGCTCGACCTGGTAGGGGAGTGCATTTTTTTGGAGCACATCCATGACCTTGGACAAGGTGACGATGGGGATGGTCACCACGCCGTTGTCCTGACCGGGTAAGGCGCCGTGTTCGAGCTTGCGCAAGGGGATATCGATGGATTGTCCGGGCCGCACCATGTCGATGTC
>JBAQGR010000570.1:0-2776 GCA_049287895.1 Desulfatitalea sp. | reverse complement strand
GCAAAGGAGAAGGATCGATGACTACCGCAGATAAAATCGTGGACGGCTTCCGCTTCATGCCGCCCTCCCTGGGGGCCTGGATCAAGAAGGATATCCCGGATGACGATTTTCGTGGGACCATCCCCTGGAGTGCCTTGAAGAAACCGGTCAGCGAAGCCACCTTCGCCATCCTGACCTCGGCCGGTATCAGCATGCGGAGCGATCCGCCCTTCGACATGGAGCGGGAGCGGCGCGAGCCCACCTGGGGCGATCCCACCCATCGGGAGATTCCGCGAACGGCCCTGGAAGCGGATGTGGCGGTCAACCACCTGCACATCAACACCCGCTATATCCTGGAGGACCTGAATGTCATCCTGCCGATGCAGCGTTTGGCCGAATTCGAAGCCGAAGGACGCATCGGCCGGCTGGCGCCCACCCATTACTCCTATTATGGCTACCAGCCCGATCCCACGGTGTTGTTGCAGGCCACCATGCCCAAGGTGGCGGACCGCATGCGCGCCGAGGGGGTCGAGGCCGTGCTGCTCACCCCGGCCTGACCGCTCTGTTGCCGGTCCGTTGGACTGGCGGCGCGGGTGCTGGAGAGCGCAGGGATGGCAACCATCATTTTGACCCCCACGCCCGAGTTCCACCGCGAAGTGGGCATGCCCCGCGTGGCGGCCATCGCCTATCCTTTCGGCCGGCCCGTGGGCCAGGTGGGCGATGTTCAAGGACAACGCCAAGTACTGCTCGCAACCCTGGCCTGCCTGGAAAAGGCGGACCGCCCCGGCCAGATCTTTCACCTGCCCTTTGAATGGCCCGAGGCGCCCAAGGAGGCGAAATGGCATCCGCCGGAAATATCGCCCATCATCAAGTTGCATCTGGAAGAGATTAAAAGAGCCGCGGCCCAGGCGCGGCAAAAGAAGTAGAAAGACAAACCCCCATGACGCAACCTTTGAAGCAATCGATTCAGGCCCACTTCGACCCCCGGGTCACCGCCCTGGGTTTCGCTTCGGTGGAACGCTTTGCCGATGCCCCCGAACGCCACCATCCGGCCAATCTTTGCAAGGATGCCCAAACGGTCGTCGTCCTCGCGATCAGCGTGCCCCGCGGCGTGCTGCGCTCGCCCGATTATCACTTGCACGCCCTGCACCGCACCTACCATACGGTCTACAAACATCTGGACGAACTGAGCCTGGAGCTGAGCAACTTTATCGAAAGCCAGGGCGACCATATGGCCGTGGCCGTTCCCAGCTACGCGCCCATGGTGTTTCACGACATGGAGCCATGGGGCCTACTCTCGCTCAAGCATGCCGCCGTAGCCGCCGGCCTGGGGGCCTTCGGCCGCAGCGGCCAGATGTACCATCCCAAGCACGGCTCCCGCTTGCGCCTGGCCGCCGTGGTCACCGACGCGGCCCTGCCCCCCGACCCCATGAACGACACCTTGCCCTGCCCGCCGCGCTGCAACGCCTGCCGGAAGGCCTGCCCACCCCAGGCATTCAAGGAAGGGGGCCAGTTCCAAAAGATGACTTGCCTGCAACACACCATCAAGCACGCCATCTACCCCCTGGCCCTCAAGGATGAAGCCGGCCTCAAGCACATCGAACGGGTCGTCAACACCGCCGGCCACGACTACTGGCTGGCCTGCAACGAGTGCATGCGGGCCTGCCCGCTGAACCGGCCCGGAAAAAAGAAGTAATTCACCGTACACTAACCTTTTTGTCTGTTGGAGATAAGCATGATCAAAACCAGAATCACCGAGATGTTCGGCGTGGAGCGGCCTATCGTCCAGGGCGGCTTGATGTGGATCGCCACGGCGGAGCTGACTTCGGCCGTGGCCAATGCCGGCGGCATGGGGTTCATGACCGCCCTGAGCTTCGGTGATCCCGAAGGTCTGCGCGCCGAAATCCGCAAGTGCCGTCAAATGACGAGCAAGCCGTTCGGTATCAACCTTACCTTTTTGCCCACCTTGCGGCCGCCCGATTATCCGGCCTTCATCCGCGTGTGCATCGAGGAGAGGATCAAGTTCATCGAGACGGCCGGCCGCAACCCCGAGCCGTACATGGCCCAGCTCAAGTCCGCCGGCATCCAGGTGATCCACAAATGCACCTCGGTGCGCCACGCCCTCAAGGCCGAGAAGATCGGTTGCGACGCGGTGAGCATCGACGGCTTCGAGGCCGCCGGCCACCCGGGCGAAGACGATGTCACCAGCTTGATCCTGGTGCCGCTCACCCGGGATGCCCTGAAGATTCCCATTGTGGCCTCGGGCGGTTTCGCCGATGGCCGCGGCCTGGTGGCGGCCCTGGCCCTGGGGGCCGACGGCATGAACATGGGCACGCGCTTTGTGGCGGTCCAGGAGGCGCCGGTGCACCCCAACGTCAAACAGGCCCTGGTGGACCACGGCGAACTGGACACCCGCCTGATCATGCGCACCCTGCGCAACACCGAACGGGTGATGCACAATCCCATTGTGGACAAGGTGCTGGAGATCGAGGGCAAGGGCAACACCAAGATCGAGGATCTGATCCCCTATGTGTCCGGCCTGGTGGGCAAAACGAAAATGCTGGAAGGCGGGGATACCCAAGCGGCCATTCTGTCGGCCGGCCAGTGCATGGGCCTGATCCGGGACATCCCCACCTGCAAGGAGCTGCTGGACCGCATCATGGCCCAGGCCGAAGCGCTCCTCAAAGAGAAGTTCGCGGGTATCTGCCGGTAGCGTTCCCGGGGTAAACGTCCCCCGGGCAATAGGTTGACCGACTCGTCCGGGTTAGATGCCTGGGATAGGGCGGGGCGTCTGGGC
>JBAQGR010000569.1:0-2576 GCA_049287895.1 Desulfatitalea sp. | reverse complement strand
GCGCTCATGACATCCAGACGCGCGCCCCCATGGAGCCGGGCAAAGGCAGCCGCCATCTGGCTGCGGCAGGTGTTTTCGCGACAGGCAAACAGGACCTTGCGCCGCTGGGCCAACCCTTCGATCAATGTTTGGGCGGCCTGATCCACATCCGCCTGGACCGTGGGATGCGACGCCATCTGCCCACGCTTCTCAATTTGCCGGTAGGTGAGGCTGCCGACAAATTGGGCCGAGATCCCATCGAAGAAATATTTGGCCGTCAAGTTCAAGCCGTCGAACAGCTGCTTGCCCGAGGTGGCGCCCACGGCCAGCACAAAGCCGCGCCGCGTGAGATGGCCCGGATCGTTGAGCTTGAGCGTGTACTTGCGCGCCCAAAGGGTCTGGCATCGGTCGATCAATGCCTTGAGCTGGGCCGTGACACCGTAGAAAAAAACCGGCGAGGCGGCCACGACAATGTCGGCCCGGCGCAGCAGACCGTATATCTCGCGGCTCATGTCATCATCGATGGGACACAGCCCTTTTTTTTCACAAACCGTGATCTCCTTGCACGGCTCGATGTTGCGTCGGCACACATCGATCACTTGGGTTTCGGCCCCGTGACGACCCAATGCCTCCAGGAACATGCCCAGAAGCAGATCGGTGTTGCCTTTTTTACGAGGGCTGCCTTGAAGACCGAGGGCCAGCATCGTTGTTTACTCCTTCACATGGCACTGGGCACAGGTGACCGGACCGCCGGGCTGGCCGGCTTGTTTCCGTTCCCGGTGGCATTGGATGCACATTGTGTTCATAACCTGTTTAACGACCAACTTGCCTTCGGACTGAGCCTTGGCAATGCCGCCCTTCTCCTGGGAGAAAAGGGTGTGGCACCGCATGCAATCGCCCAGGGCGGTCTGATGGCGGTGGTGGGGAAAAGGCACGCTGCCTTGCTTGCCACCGGCCAGCATCATCTGCTCGGCCCCCTTGTTTGTCTGGGCCTCTACGGCGAAGGCTATTGCCATTGCACCCAATACCACTACCGCTGCCGCTATCCTTCGAAGCATCGCTTTCTCACCGTCGCGCTCTTTAAGGCCGTAATCCTTTATAGCTGTTATTGCATCGCCGGGCAACCGTGCCTGGAGAAAAGGCCAAGGTACCCACTATCAATAGGCATCCTCCAGCGCCAAATCTTCCCGGGTCACCTTGCTGCGAAAAAGGTGGTAGGCCCAGATCTGATAGGCCAGCACCACCGGTATGAACAGCAACACCACCACCAGCATGATCTTCAGGGTCAAGGGGCTGGAGGAGGCGTTCAGCGCGGTGAGGCTGTATTCGGCGTTGATGTTCGACGGCAGCATATTGGGAAACAACCCGACGATACCGAAGAAAGTGGCGCCCACGATGGCCAGGGCCGATGCGAACCAGGCTTTGAAATAGTTCTGGCGAGAAATGAACAGCCGGATGCCCAGCAAGCCGGCCACGGCCAGCAGGATGACCAGGAACAGGTAAGGGCGGGCCAGGTAGTTGGCGTACAGGTCCGTGGCCACGGCACTGTAAACCAGAAAGGCCACCGCAGCCAGCAGCAGCGGTAACCAGGCATTTGCGGCGGTCCGAACCGCCCGTTGATGCAGATCGCCTTCGGCGCGGATGGCCAGCCACAGCGCCCCGTGAACGATGAAGAAGAGCAGGAACAGGATGCCGCCCAACAGCCCGTAAGGATTGATCAGAGCGAGCAGGCCGCCCTGGAACAGGTGCTCCTGGTCCAGGGGCAGGCCCTGGAAAATGTTGGCAAAGGCCACGCCGAAGAGCAGCGCGGGCAGAACGCTGCCGATAAAAATACAGGTGTCCCATAGCTTGCGCCAGGCCGGGTGATCGACCTTGCCGCGGAATTCAAACGAGACGCCGCGCAGGATCAGGGCGAACAAAATCAGCATCAGGGCCGTGTACAAAGAGGAGAACATCACGGCATAGACCAGGGGAAAAGCGGCAAACGTCACCCCACCGGCGGTGATCAGCCACACCTCATTGCCGTCCCACAAAGGACCCATGGCGTTGAGCATGGTGCGCTTGTCCTGATCGCTGCGCCCCAGAAACGGATAAAGGGTGCCGATGCCGAAATCGAATCCGTCGGTGATGAAGAAAATGGCCCACAAAAGACCCCAGATATAAAACCAGATGGATTGTAAAAGCATAGTATCATCCCCCTCTGAAACTCTTAGGAAACGCCCTTAAGCGCGTACCGGCGCCGACGCGTGTGCCGGGGGTCCTTGTATGGCGAACTTGGCGATCAGGAAAAAGCCCGTCAGGCCCAGCAACCCGTATACCAGAATGAAAGCGATCAACGACGCGAGGACCTGAGCGCCGGCCACCGGCGAGGCGGCTTCGCCCGTACGCAACAGGCCATAGACGATCCACGGCTGTCGTCCCACCTCGGCCAACACCCAGCCGGCCTCGATGGCGATATACGGCAGCGGTATGGCGGCGACCATGCTCATCAGATACCAGCGGTTCTCCACCAGGCGCTTGCGCAAAAAGAAACCGATGATCGTGAGCAGTGGAAAGAGAGTTCCCAGGGCCACCATCGTTCGAAACGACAGGAAGGT
>JBAQGR010000568.1:0-1949 GCA_049287895.1 Desulfatitalea sp. | reverse complement strand
TGATGCGCGACGAGCAGCCGATGCCCGAGACCATCACGATCTCGTTGCGGCTCAGGCCCATGGTCTCGATGGCCCGGACCAGGGCGTTGAGCACCGTGCCGTGGCCGCACCCCGCGCACCACATGTGCGGGAAGAAACGCTCGCGCAAGTACTTGTGGATGGCCATGGCTACACCCCCTTGCCGTCGATGAGCCGGAGCGCCTGACGGATATCCGTGGGGGTAATGAACACCCCATCGATGCGGTTCACCAGAAAGACATTCCTGGGATTGGTCAGTGCCCTTTTGACCTCCGCGCAGACATGCCCCATATTCATCTCCACGACGAGCACCTGCTTGGCCCGGCCGCACGCTTCGCCGACGATATCATAAGGGAAAGGCCATATGGTCTGCAGTTCGAGCAGACCGAATTTCTGCCCCTTGCGGCGCTGGCTCTCGACCACGTGCAGGGCCGAGCGGGCCGTTGCGCCGTAGGAGACCAGCACCGTGCGGGCATCTTCCAGGTAGTAGCTTTTATATCGGGCGATGCTGTCCGCGTTGTTTTCGATCTTGTCCACCAGATGCCGGATCAGGCCGTGCACCACTTTGGGGTTGTCCGAGGGAAAGCCCCACATATCATGGTAGAGTCCGGTGACATTGTAGCGGTGAACGCCGCCAAAATCGGACATGGGCAGGCGGCCGTCTTCGCGGGGCAGATAGGGGTGGTAGTCGACCCCTTCAGGCACCGATGTGCGCAACCGTTCCACCAGCGGAATCTGGCCGGGCTCGGGCAGCACCATGCGTTCGCGCATGTGGCCCACCACCTCGTCGAAGAGCAAGATGACCGGTGTGCGGTAGGTTTCGGCCAGATTGAATGCTTCCACGGTCATGGCGAAGACATCCTGGTGGTTGGAGGCCGTCAGGGCGATGATAGCGTGATCGCCGTGGGTTCCCCAGCGGACCTGGTTCACGTCCCCCTGGCTGACCTGGGTCGGCAGCCCCGTGGAGGGACCGCCGCGCTGCACATTGACGATCACGCAGGGGATTTCCGCCATCACGGCGTACCCCAAGGCCTCCTGGATCAACGAGAAGCCCGGTCCGCTGGTGGCCGTCAGCACCTTGTGCCCGGTGAGCGAGGCCCCGATGATGGCGCACATGGAAGCGATCTCATCTTCCATCTGGATAAATTTCCCGCCGCGCCGGGGAAGTCGACGAGAGAGGTGTTCCATAATTTCAGACGAGGGGGTGATGGGGTAACCGGCGAAAAACTCCAGCCCGGCATAGAGCGCCCCTTCGACGCACGCCTCGTTGCCTTGAATGAATCGGACATCGGACGGCATAAGCACTCCCCTTACGATGATTCTGCTTCCGGCGCTTCGATTTCCACGGTAATGGCCAGATCGGGGCAACGCAACGCGCACATTCCGCAGGCGATGCAATCTTCCAGACGCACGGCCACAGCCTTGTCGCGCCCGTCCATCTCCAACACCCGGGTCGGACAGAAGGCCACGCAGATACCGCACCCCTTGCACCATTCGCGCTGGATGGAGAGCAATTTCAATTTGGGTCGGGCCATGGCGAATCCTCTTGTGTGGCCGGGCAAGCCCAAGCATTATGCCCGATCCGTATATTCCATGATAGAGCTTTTCGCGGATATAGGCAATAGATTGACAAGGTTGGAACCGATGGCTTATGGTGGATGAACTCGTGCCCGCGCCGATAACGGGCAAGATTATCAGGCTGTTGAAAAGGAATCGACCCCCGAGTGAAAGCAGTACGCCGTTTTTCACTGATCCTGCTGATACTTTTGGTCGCCGGTGCGGCCGGGGTGTGGATCGACCTGTTCCGTTTCACCCATCGCCCGGCCGGCACGGACGACACCCCTGTCGTCATCGCGGTGGCACCGGGTGAAACCTTCGACCATCTTGCGGCCACATTGGCGCAGCAAAACATCATCACCAGCCAACAGCGC
>JBAQGR010000567.1:0-14295 GCA_049287895.1 Desulfatitalea sp. | reverse complement strand
ATGGATCCGGCGCAATTTCAGGCGTCTGGAACGACGGCACTTATTCCGGTACCTACACCACCGCTGCTGCCAGCAGCAGCAGTAGTGGTGGTGGTGGTGGCGGTGGTGGCGGTGGCGGTGGTTGTTTCATCGCCACCGTCATCATTAATGCTAAGGAAGATCTCGCACCAGAACCATAGAACGATTATAGAAAGGAGTTATCATGCGTGTAGTACTAATGCTTCCTGTCCGGAGAGTTGTTAGATGCTTCACCATGTACGCATTGGCGCTCGGTATCACCGCCTGCAGCTGCCCTATGAGGACAATACAAGTTTTCAGAGTCAATGAGGCGACCATCGGAACCGTACAAGGTGTAGCGTATCTATTCGTCAACAGCGGCTTTGTCCGCTTAGTCGCCGTGGATGGAAAACCTATACCGGAGCCAGGCCGTTTTAGTGACCAGCTGGCGACTGCCTATGAACTCGACCCAGGGCTGCACAGCATTAAAACAGAGTTCGCGGCGGCTTCGTCGTCGTCGGTCGGCTTCAATACTGTCACTACGAGTTGGAAGGCAGGAGGGGTTATGACGTCCATGTCAGCGGAGCCGGGCCACATTTATAGCGTGAGTTATGATACCGAAGCGTTCGAAAAGCAAAAGGTGTATCTCCCGGTTATAGCTGATTGCGGCGCGCGACAGTTGCCTACGAAGGTAGTAGCGCAGTGCGCGCTCAATGATTACATGCCCATATGTGACAGGCTAGGACATTAGGGCAGGGCGTCATAGGCCAGGCGCGGGATAGGTTAGCTTAGGACGAGCGCGGAGGGGCGGTATTTTCATGGGGTCGCCTCAATTGTGGAAATGGTTAAGAATCGCATTTGCGTGTGAGATCGAACGGTCTCTATCCGAATTTTTTCTTCTTCCCAAGGGTTTCAACTGTAAACAGATAGCACACTATGGTGATCCCCAGGCAGACGGCGCATAAGCGAAAAGCATCGATAAACGCCGCGCCTCCCAATGAATCGTCTGGATGCAGATGTTGCATCATGCTGCCCAATCCCTGCAGGAACACGGCCACGCCGAACATGGTGAAAAAGTTGATGCCGGTCATGGCCGCCCCGGCACTTTCGGGCGGCATCCGCTCCTTGATATGGGTGTACATGATCCCGCCGGCGCTGCCAAAAAAACCGAAGGCGAAAAAAAGGATGCCCAAAACAGTCATCGCAGTGCCGGACGACATTCGCGTCAAAACCAGCAGAACCGCCCCCATGCCGATCAGGCCCGAGATGACAACCCCTTTTCTGTTCCTGAAAAGCGTATCGGAGAGCCAGCCGGATACCGGGCTGCCGATGACGATGCCGATGCTGGTCAGCAACAGCAGATTACCTGCGTCCACCGCCGGGATGCCCAAGTCCGTGATCAGGAATGGCCCGGCCCAAAGGGACTGAACGGCAGCGAAAATACCGTAGCGGCAAAAGGCGCCCAATGAAATGATCCAGTAATCTCGCATTTTGAACAACCGGCTGAGGCTCCGCGCAATGTCCCTGAGCTGCGTCGATGCTGCTTGGGGGACATCCGGAACAATGGATGAACTGGGACGGTCCTGGGTGATGCAGTAAAACAAAAACGCCAGAAGCAGGTTTATGGCCGCGATGACCAGAAAGGCCTTCCGCCAGCCCATGGCCTGGGCCATCAGCACCAAAGGCGTGGCGGCGATCAGGTTGCCCACAGTACCGGTGGAAAGGACCAGGGCGGACAGGGTGGCAAAATATCTGGGCGTAAACCACAGGGTGATGAGCTTCAGGGTTCCCATGAAGTTGCAAGCCATACCGACGCCCATCAGGACTCGGCCTGCGACCAGCGCGGTCACGGAATGGCCCGAGGCAAACACGATGGCGCCGATCACGGCGACAAGCGAGAGCACGGTCATGGATAGGCGCGGGCCGATGCCATCCAGATACATGATGATCGGGATCTGCATCATCGCAAAGGCATAAAAGAAGGCGGCTGAAATCAGGCTGAGCTGGGACGTATCCATGGCGAACTCCCAGACCAGGTCCGGGGAGATCACCGCCACCGAAGCGCGATAAAACTGGGAGAGCACGAATAGCTGGCAGGCAAACACAAAGATGAGCCAGCGCTTGACGCTGTCCCGCGGGTGTGCGGGCAATGGCAGGTGGATATTGATCGTTCTCCTCCGCGGGCAACGCTTCACGACCCGAAAAAAGTTCAGCCGAAGAACTCATTTTCTATTTAAACTATCGGGCGCACGCGCAATTCAACTTTGTTGCATGGATTGCAGCATATCGCCCATCATGCGGTGGATCAGGTTATAGTTCTTTGGAATTTATAAAGCAATGCGTCCGGCATACTTGTAGCGTTGCCGCAATTGGCGTATGAAATGCGTTTGAACGTGACCCTCGAAACCGGAACTTCGGCGATGCCCTATACGCGCACACTACTGCTTCTCTCCCTGTTGGCCGCATTTCCGCCCATATCCACGGATATGTATCTGCCGGCCCTGCCCATGCTGCAGGCCGCCTGGGGTGCGGACCTTGCCACCATCAATCTGACCCTGGTCCTTTTCTTCGTCTTCTTCAGCCTCGCACTGCTGGCCTATGGCCCGGTGTCCGACAGCTACGGCCGCCGCCCCTTGCTGCTGGCCGGGATCGCCGTCTATATCTTCGCCAGCATCTTGTGCGGCACGGCCCACGGCGTGGGATACCTGATCGCGTTTCGCATTCTACAGGCCCTGGGCGCCGCTTCGGCCTCGGCGCTCTGCATGGCCATCGCCAAGGATCTCTTCCTGGCCCGCGAACGGCAGCAACTGCTGGCTCACCTGGGCGTGATCGTGGCCCTGGCGCCCATGCTTGCGCCCGTAATCGGCGGGTGGGTGCTCAAGTGGTTGAACTGGCGCTGGATTTTTTTCATCCAGGCCGCTTGGGGGGTACTTGCCTGGATCGGTGTCCTGCGCATGCCCGAACCGCTGCAAAACAAAGTGTCGACCTCCTTCAGGCAGATCCCGGGACGCTATCTCGGCCTTTTCAAAAACAGACGCTTCATCACCATCAATGTGCTGATGGCGCTGGTCATGACGCCTGTCTTCGCCTTCATTGCCGGCTCCCCTGCCATCTACATCACTCATTTTCATATGGACGCCCAGATGTTCGGTTTCTTTTTCGGCGGCAACGCCCTGGCCATCATGCTCGGCGCCTTCACTTGCAGCCGCTTGACCCGCCGCATGTCCGGCTGGCCCCTTCTGCAGGCGGGCTTCGCCGCAATGGCCGCCGGCGGCCTGGGCATCTGGCTCATCGGCCCCAAAGGCCCCCTGCCCTTTGCCCTCTCCATGTTCCTGGTCACCTACTGTGTCGGTTTGACCCGGCCGTTGAGCAACAACCTGGTGCTGGAACAGGTGTCCCAGGATGTCGGCACGGCCTCGTCGTTCATGATCTTTCTTTACTTCGTGGCCGGCGCCGGCGCCATGGCCGCCATTTCCTTGGAGTGGACCAGCCGCATCCGCGTCATCGGCTTGCTGGCCTTCGGCAGCGGTCTGCTGATCCTCGGGGCGCTGTACTGGATCGCCGGCCACTGGAAAGAGGCCCTGAAAGCGGTGCAATAGTGGAAAATGCTTGCATCAAAGTCGTTTTTCCGGGATAAGCCTTATTTGCAAATAAGCAGGACTGCTCGACCGCTTCATTCGCTTCTGGCTGCAAAGCCATGCCCGACTCTTCGCACGAATATGAGCAAGCCACTGCGATCGTTTTTCTGAGCTATTCGGAAACAGTCCAATGAACATCCCTAATCCCGAACTCCAGCTGGCCGAGGAGTTTGTCCAGCATACCAGCTGCAACATATTTCTGACGGGCAAGGCCGGCACCGGCAAGACCACCTTTCTGCATGCCATCAAGAAAAAGAGCCACAAGCGGCTGGTGGTGACGGCTCCGACCGGCGTGGCCGCCATCAACGCCGGGGGCGTCACCCTGCACTCCTTTTTTCAGCTGCCGTTCGGTCCCTTCGTCCCCGGCAGTGAAGCGCATACCAGCCAGCACAGGGTCACGAGGGAGAAAAGAAACATCATCCGGAGTCTCGACCTGCTGGTCATCGATGAGATCAGCATGGTCCGGGCCGACCTGCTCGACGGCGTGGACAGCATCCTGCGGCGCTACCGCCGCTCCGACCGGCCCTTCGGCGGTGTGCAGTTGCTGATGATCGGCGACCTGCACCAGCTCGCGCCGGTGGTCAAGAAAGAAGAGTGGCAGATCATAGAAAAATACTACGATTCGCCTTATTTTTTCAGCAGCACCGCGCTGGGCCGGACCGAGCTGATGCCCATTGAGCTAAAGCACATCTACCGCCAGTCGGACCAACGCTTCATCGAACTGCTCAACCGCGTCCGCGACAACCAGCTGGACCCGGCCACCCTCAAGCAGATCAACGCCCGCCATATCCCCAATTTTTCACCCCGGGACGGCGAAGGCTACATCACCCTGTGCACCCACAACAGCGGCGCCGACGCCATCAACGCCGTCAAGCTGAAAGCCCTGCCGGGCAAAAGCCGCCGTTTCAATGCCGAACTGGGCGGCGATTTTCCGGAGCGCGCCTATCCAGCCGCCGCCAGCCTGGAAGTAAAAACAGGGGCCCAGGTGATGTTCGTGCGCAACGACATGTCGCCCGAGAAGTGCTACTTCAACGGCAAAATCGGCGCCATCACAGGAATGTCGGGCGATACCATCGAGGTCCGCTGTCCGGGGGATCGGGACACGATCACAGTCAAGAAAACCACCTGGGAAAACATCGAATACACCGTCGATCCGCAAACCGCCGAGATATCGCAAAAGGTCATCGGCACCTTCAGCCAATACCCCCTGAAACCGGCTTGGGCCATCACCATCCACAAGAGCCAGGGACTCACTTTCGACAATGCGGTCATCGACGCCCAGGCCGCCTTCGCCCATGGCCAGGTGTATGTGGCCCTGAGCCGCTGCCGGACCTTCGAGGGCATGGTCCTCAGCTCGCCGCTGACCGCGGTGGCCGTGAAAACCGACCCCTCCGTTCAGCGCTTCGTGACGCAGGCTGAAAACAGTACGCCGTCACCAGAAGCACTTGGGGCCGCGAAAAGCCGCTACCAGCAGCAGCTTTTGCTGGAGTGCTTCAGCTTCGAAAGAGTGCGCTGGCTGCTCGGCCGCCTGACGGGTCTGCTGCGCGGCAATGCCAAAGTCATTCAGATTTCGGGCGGCGGCGATAGTGGAGATGTACAGCAACGGGCCGCGGCGGAAATCTGTGACGTGGGAGAAAAGTTCAAGCGGCAGTTGCAGGGCATGTTCAGCGATGGTGGCCAACCGGCCGCCGATCCCGCCATCCTCGAGAGATTGGCCAAGGCCACCGTCTATTTTCAGGAAAAATTCGCGGCGATCCTGACTCCCTATCTTGAAAACATTGCCGTGGATTCGGACAACAAGGAAATCCGCAAGAGCATCCACGACACTATAAAACAGCTGAAAGAGGAGACCGCCGTGAAGTTGGCCGGCGTGCTCTCCTGCCGCGACGGTTTTTCACCGGGGAAGTATTTGCGGGCGCTTTCCGCCGCGGCCATCGAAGCCGTGCAATCTCCCAAAGTGAAAGCAGCGACCGTCACCTACGCTCAGGCAGACGTCGGTCACCCCGAACTGTTCGAGAGCTTACGGCAATGGCGCAAAGAGAAGGCCGTCGCGGAAGGGGTCGCCCACCATTACCAGATCTTGCACCAGAAGACCCTGGTGCAGATCGCGGTCCACCTGCCCGACACCATTGCCGCCTTGAAAAAGATCAAGGGCATCGGCAAGCGCCTGGCTGCCAAATTCGGCCCTGAACTGACGGCCCTGGTGGCCGATTATCGCCGCAAACACGGAATCGAGAAGGTGTCCTTGCCTGAACCCGCAAACCCGCCACCACCAGAGCAGAGCAAGGCAAAAACAGGAGTGAAAGAAGATACCAAAAGAGTCAGCCTCGAACTATTCCAGCGCGGCCTGGCCATCCAGCAGATCGCGGCCCAGCGGGGGTTGACGATCTCCACCATCGAGGGCCACCTGGCGTTCTTCGTGGCACGGGGCCAATTGGAGATCGGCAAAGTGGTGGCGGATGAAAAACGGCGAGCCATAGAACAAAAAATCGCCGACATGCCGACAAAAGCATTTAAGGAGTTGAAAATGGCCCTCGGCGATGACTGCTCCTACGGCGAAATCAAGCTGGTCCTGGCGCATCTCGAACGTCTCGCACAGCGATAACAGACTGTTGTAAATCGGCCAGCCGGCCATTGGTAAACCATTCCAACCATCCGCACGAGTCAACAATAATCAGCGGAGCCGATCCTTCTTTTCCCGGTAATCATTTGTATTGGCGCCAGCCGCAATACCTCTCAGTTCCGCAAGTGAAGCGTATCGTATTCTCCTTTTAATTGATCGAAGGTCTGGGGCTGGATCAGGACGACGGAAGATTCAAAGGCCTGAACACAGATTCTGCCCTTGGAACGCAGCGTTGCCTGCTGGCCGCCCTGGATGATGCGCTCGCCGCCGACACCATCTGTTATCCACACCAGGCCGCTCAGACAGGTGATCTCAAAACGCCTGCCCTTCAAGGCCAGGACCTGGTTGTCGTTCAGTTGAACCCGCTGTGGGCCGCAATGCATGGATAGGCTGAGCATGATCTGCGCTCCTTTCGAACGGTTCGCCATTGATGAAAGGCAGAATAGATCAGACGCGCCTCAATCGGTAGGAGCAGCTTGCGATTGCCTGATGGGCACAATTCATTTTTCTGAAAACTGTATCCATCAATTTGACGATCAACTGTATATTTTATTTAATCGCAGGTTAGGCTATGTTTAAAGATACCCAATGGGATCCTCAGGCCGGACCGAAGGAGTCCGGCCGCTGTTTGCCAAGGAGCCGGACATGCCAGATAGAACAACCCGATATGAGAGAGTTGCCGCGCGCATCCGCCACTTGATCGAAAACGGAGTGCTCAAGGAGGGCGACCGCCTGCCCTCGCTGCGCCGGCTGAGTGAAGAGTTGCAGGTTAGCATCAACACGGTCAAAGAGGCCTATTGGCGGCTGGAAAATCAAAATCAAATCACGGCCGTGCCCCAATCCGGCTACTATGTCAGAAAGCAATCGCTGCTCAGCTCGGCCCATTCCCAAGTGGATCCCACCCAACTGGATCCCCAGGAGATTTCGCTGTGCCAGATTTTTGGTGCCTTTCAAGATGCCGGCCAAAATACACCGGAAATCCGTATGGCCGTCGCCCACATGGATTCATCCTTCTGGCCGTCAGAGGTGCTCGGCCGCTATTTCCAGGAAGCTGCGCGCAACCAGGCAGAGGAGGCCTTTACCTATCTCATGTCGCCGGGCAGCCGCGCGCTGCGCGAGCAGATCGCCCAACAAGGTCTCTCATGCGGTTTGGACATCTCACCCGATGAGGTCGTCATCACCAACGGGTGTCAGGAGGCCCTCTTTCTGGCTTTGATGACCCTTTGCGAGCCCGGCGATACGGTGGTTCTGGAAAGCCCCATCTATTTCAGCCTGATCAGTCTGCTGCAGCAGCTGAAGTTGAAAATTATAGAGATCCCCACAGCCGACAACGAAGGCGTTTCCCTGGAAACCCTGCGTTTTGTTCTGGAAAACCACCCGGTCAAAGCCATGTTCTCCATCCCCAACTTCAACAACCCCATGGGCTTCACCATTCCGTCGTGGAAAAAAAAGAAGCTGGTCCAGCTTCTGGCCCGATACCATATCCCCCTGATCGAAGACGATATTTACGGCGACCTGTGCTTTGGACCAAGGCCCGAGCCGTGTAAGGTCTACGACACCCAGGGCGACGTCATCCTGTGCTCATCCTTCTCCAAAAGCATTGCCCCGGGTCTGCGGGTGGGCTGGATGCTACCGGGGAAGCATATCGCCCAAGTCAACCGGCTCAAAACCTTGATCAGCATTGCCAATGCCGCGATCAACCAAATCGTCGTGGCGCGTTTTTTAAAGGAAGGCGGATATCAGCAGCATTTGCGCCGGGTGCGCCGGCAACTGCAAGTCCAGGTCGAAGCGCTGCGGGCAGCGGTGCTGAAATATTTTCCCACCGGGACCAAGGTCACCCGGCCGGATGGCGGCCTGTTTGTCTGGATTGAATTGCCGGAGGGTTTCGATAGCGATCTTCTTTATCGCAAAGCGGTCCGCTCCGGGATCCTCTTCGCCCCCGGAAGCCTCTTCTCCATCCAGAATCGGTACACCCGTCACCTGCGCCTGAGCACCGGGACATGGAATGGCCGGGTCGAAAAGGCCATCGCCCAATTGGGACGCCTGTGCGCCAGAATGCAAGGCGGCCAAACAGGCAGCAAGGACCACACGTTCGCGATAGCTTAGCGGAGTGTCACACGGCGCCCAGAACCTCGGTCCCCCACTCCTCCAGCTTCCCAAGCTCCGCCGCCAGATCCAGGACCGTGTACCGGTTGCGGATCCAACGCGCGTTACGGTAGGCGAAGGCGACTTGCCGGGGTGAAAGGCCCAGATCGGCGGCCCGGACGACCGCGCCGGTCGCTTGCAGAATGATTTCCACTGCCTGAGCCTGTGCCGAAAACGCCGGCATGAGCAGCAGCACCGCCATGCGCATCCCGACGCTGCCCGCGGGCGGCGTCATCACGGAAACGGGTCAGTTTTTTGGTATGTACTTCACGTTGGGCTGGTTTTTTAAATCCGAGTCTGAAGTGATAATTTTACAATTATTGGCTCGTGCCGTTGCGACAATGATGGCATCCGCAAGAGTCAACAACAATCATCAGAAGCGACCCTTCTTTTCCCGGTAATCAGTTGTATTGGCGCCCGCCGCCATGGTTCTCACCGGCACACCCGGCGTCACCCGCGTACCGCCTGATATTTTGCGGCCCTTGAATGATCCGGTGCTCTCTTCGTCGCAGTGAAGTTGCGACCCGCTATTCATGCAAAAGACGATAACCGCATCGATATCCATCTCCATTTACTTCCTTTTGTTACTTTACTTGTATCTAAATGAGCTTGACCAACTGCTTGCCGAAATTCTTCCCGGCCAGCAGGCCGATGAAGGCCGCCGGTGCATTCTCGATCCCTTGAGCGACGCTTTCGCGATATTTGATCCTGCCCTCCTGTATCCATTGAGCGATATTCTTTATGGCCTCAGGCCAGCGCGGAAAGTGGTCGGATACGATAAACCCCTGCAACTTGATGCGGTTGATCAGAATACTGCCGATGTTTTTCAGGCCATAAGGTTCGATGGCGTTGTATTGGGAGATCAGGCCGCACAGGGGAATGCGCCCGAAGGGATTCATGCGGGCCAACACCTTGTCAAAGATAGGACCGCCGACATTCTCGAAGTAAATGTCGATACCCTCGGGCGCGGCCCTCGATAGATCTTCGGTCAGTCGCCCCAGCTTGTAGTCCACGCAGGCGTCGAAACCCAACTCCTTGGTCACATAGGCGCATTTTTCCGGGCCGCCGGCAATGCCGACCGCTCGGCAGCCTTTAATTTTGGCGATCTGTCCAACGACACTGCCGACAGCACCCGATGCCGCCGAAACCACGACGGTCTCACCGCTCTTGGGTTGGCCAATATCCATCAACCCCACATAGGCGGTCACACCCGGCATGCCTATCACGCCCAGATAGGCGGACAGGGGGATTCCGCGCTCGGCCAACTTGGTCAGGCCGGTACCGTCGCTGACACCATAGAGCTGCCAGCCAAATGCGCCCAACACCGGGTCCCCTACTTGGTAACCGCTGTGCTTGGAGGCCACCACCTGCCCCACCGTGCCGCCGACCATCACTTGATCGATGGCCACCGATTGGGCGTAGGATTTGGCCCCGCTCATGCGCCCGCGCATATAAGGGTCCAGAGAGAGATAGTGGTTGCGCACCAGGAGTTGGCCGTCGGTGATCTGAGGCACAGGCGTCTCGACAATTTTAAAGTCGCTGGTCCGGACTTCGCCTTCCGGGCGACGGGCCAGAAGCACTTGGATATTTTTCTCGGTCATCGGTTTTTCCTTCCTTTGCACGGGTGGAAAGCGCCAGGATGCCGGCCAAGGGCTTCTCGTATCTCAGACCGGTATGCAGAGCAATGGCGCCGCCCTGGGAGAACCCGGCCAGCACGATGCGGTCGGAAGCGATACCGGCCGCCGTTTCGGGTTTATCTCAACGCTGTCCAAAAAATCCGCTTGCATGAATTTACCTCAATTTATTCTCGAACCTTGACCACCACCTTGCCTTTGACCTGGCGGGCCATCAAGCGCTTCATGGCATCGGGAATCTGAGCCAATGAAATCGTCGCATCGATGACGGGATTGATTTTGCCTTCCGCGAACCAGCGGGCCATTGTCTCCATATTGCGGCGCTGGCCTTCCGGGTCGCGGGCCGCCCAGGCCCCCCAGAAGACGCCGACGATGGCACGTTCGCTGAGCAAAGCGTAATTGAGCGGTATCTTGGGAATGTCGCCGGCGGCAAAGCCCACGACCAGCAGGCGGCCGCCCCAGGCCGTGGCGCGAAAGGCATCCATGGTGTAATCGCCGCCCACCGGATCGAAGACGACATCCGCCCCCTTGCCGTCGGTCAGCGCCATGGTACGGGCACGCAACGCCTCGATGCTGTAATTGATCGTCATGTCGGCCCCCATCTTCCGGCAAAGGGCCAGCTTGTCATCGGTGCCGGCTGCCGCGATCACCCGCGCGCCCATGGCCTTGGCCACCTCGATGGCCGCAATGCCCACCCCGCCGGCCGCCCCCAGTACCAACACGGTCTCATGGGGTTGAATCCGGCCGCACTCCCGGAAGGCGTGAATGGCGGTCGCATAGGTGATCCCGTAAGCCGCGGCCGCGTCAAACGACATGCCGGCAGGCATGGGAACAACTTTGTCCCTGGACGCCAGGCACATTTCGGCAAACGCTCCCACGCCCGAAAAGGCGATCACCCGATCCCCCACGGCCACATGGGTAACCCCCTCCCCCACCTGACGTATGATACCCGCCAGATCCATTCCCGGACTGAAAGGCAGCGGCGGCTTGACCTGATAGCGCCCCTCGATCATCAAGGCATCTGGAAAATTCAGGGAGGCGCTCTTCACCTCGATCAACACCTGGTCCTTGCCGGGTGGCCGGGGATCGATCTCCTGAACCCCGCAATTGTCCACCGGTCCGAATTCGGTACACACGAATGCTTTCATATGTTCTCCTTAAAGGTTTGGCATCACATCGATCATCTCGATGGAACGGATGAGCTGATTTAAGAGGAACAATTATGCAGGAGAGGCAGCGTGTCAACGCACAGGACCGACCCGATCAAAATCGATTCTCTATTTTTACACCTTGGCTACACATCCATATTGGCGGGCTCATAGAATTTTTGGGGATGTTCACACGAAGGGCACTTTTGGGGAGGGGCCGTGCCTTCAACGATATACCCGCACATGCTGCACTTCCATTTGATCGGAATTGTTGGTAGTAATAGTCTCCTTAAACCGGAAACGGCCTTTTTCATATCTCCATGCGCGTGGCGGCGTGCCAGTCTACGGTCCAGCCCGGGGCGACGTATTGGGACACCGCGATGGCCTTGATCCGGGCCACAATCTACCATTTCGGGATGCACACTATTTAGCCCCTAACCCCACCATTCCGGCCAGGGACCTGGCCATGGTGTCAAGAAAGGCTTCGTTGGGAAGAGTGATGGTCATGTTCAGGCGACCGTCCTCGGTTTTTTCCATACAATCGCTCAACTTGGCTTTGAACGCGCCGGTCAGCTGCGCCATCCGGTCGTCGGCCGCTTGATCCGCGAACATCTCGCCGATAAAGGCAAAGGCTGCCCCCACCAGTTGGCCGCCCGCCACGGCGATCTTCTCCTTTTTGGCGAGCGTGGCGGCCGCCCGTTCGGCTTCGGCCTTCATGCTCTCGTCCTCGGCCGCCTCGGGCCGGGCGCCCAGCAGTACTTCCAGGCGGCGCTTGAGCTCTTCCATACCGGTGACCATGTCCACCTTACTGGTATCGGCATCCGGGTCCAAAACAGCCAGGCTGAGTTCCTGTTTCGCCGACAAGGTGGTCAGCAGACTTTCTTCCAACGTTTCGGTGGTGACCAGTAAAAAAACCTGCACCGGCTGCTTCTGTCCCATGCGGTGCGCCCTGGAGATACGCTGCTCCAGAACGGCCGGATTCCAGGGCAGATCCACATTGATCACCGTATTGGCGGCCTGCAGGTTCAGACCCGTGGCGCCGGCATTGGTGGTGATGAAGAGCATGCAATCGGCATCGGTCTGAAATCGATGAATCAGCTCCTGGCGCTTCTTCTGAGGCACCGAGCCATCCAGGCGCACATAGTTCATTTTGCGCTCTTCTAGCAGCGGCTCGATCAGATTCAGCATGCTGGTCCACTCGGAAAAAAGAACGATCTTGCGTCCCTCTTCCGCTTGCAGTTGATCCAACAAATGGCCCAACTCTTTCAGCTTGCTCGAATAGCCCGGCGGCTGCTTATCCACCAAAAACGTGCTGTCCGCGCCCATGCGGCACATCAGCAATGCCTTTTGAAGCCGCAGCAGGTCCATTTCCGACAAGTACTTCTTATTGATAATGCTCTGCACGATCAGGCGGTGCCCCTGCTGCAACACGAGTTGTTCATCCGTGGGCTTGATGCGGATCACTTTGGTGGTGCGCGGCGGCAACTCTTTGACCACTTTGGCGCGGGTGCGGCGCAGCAGGATCGGTTTCAGCTTTTCCCGCAACTGGTCCAAATCTTTATACCCTAACAGCTTGCCTCTTTCGTCCACCACCCTATGGCGATTTAAAAAACGAAAGGCCGGCCCCAAACGGCGTTCGTCGATGAATTCCACCACGGAGTAGAGTTCATCCAGCCGGTTTTCCAGGGGGGTGCCGGAGAGCACCAAAGCAAAAGGCGATTTAAGCCCTTTGATGATCCGGCTGGTTTTTGCTTCCCAGTTTTTGATGCGCTGGCCTTCGTCCAGAATGATCAAGTCCCAAGGCACCTGTTCGATGGCCAAAATATCCCGCAGCACTTGCTCATAATTGCATACGGTAAAAAAATGATCGCCGGCGTACTGCCCGGGCCGATCTTTGTGGCTGCCCAGGACGACTTGGCAATCGCGGTGGCTGAAGCGTTTGATCTCGATGCGCCACTGCGACTTCAAGGAGGCGGGGCAGATAATCAGCACTTTGGTGATGTTGATGTGCCGGGAGAGCAACTCGGCCACGCCGATACCCTGAATGGTTTTTCCCAAGCCCATATCATCGGCCAGAACGGCTCGGCCGGCCCCGGCGGCAAAGGCGATGCCGTCCAACTGATAGGGTCGCAGTTCGGTCTTCAGCAGCGTGGTACGCAGGGGGTGGGCCGCCGGATCTTTGCGGATTTCGGCGGTCGCCTCGGCCATGTGCGCCTGAAACAGCAACTTTTGCAAGTACTCTTCCGCATCGGGGTATATCGTCACCGGCGTGCCCAAGCGCTCGACCTGACCGATCCGCCGCATAAGGTCTTTCACATCCATAATGGATTTGCCCCGCAATGGCCCGAGCAGGGACTCGACCGGTTTCTGCAAATCAGCCGGCAGCAGCAAGCGCAGCTCAATGTCACGCCCATACTTGAGGTAGACGCAGATCCCGTCGATGCGTGCCGGAGTTTCCTGCTCGGCTTTGCTGAACTTGGCGCGCCCCCGCTCCAGGGCATAAAGGATATGCTTGCACGTGCCCAGGGTATTTTTGCGAAAATCGGGGCAGGAACAGTAGGATTCTCCCGGTTCCCACCCACGCAGCGCCAGACGGTAGCTCTTACCCGAGAACCGGTTGGTGATCACGTAATCGCCCCACAATTGGCCGGGGGTCATGGCGGTGAGCCGCATCTTCTCCTCGGCGGCCCGTTGCCTGCGCTCGGCCACGGCCTGGGCGATCAGCGCCTCTTCGCTCAAACTCTCCATGGGCGTCGGTTCAGGCGGCGGCGCCGACAGCCCAAGGGCCAGTTTCTCTTCCAGAATCAAGGCCAACGCCGCGCCCTGGTGCACACAAGCGCCGTTACACTGGCTGCAGCTCAGATTGAACCGCTGGCGTTTATCGTCGCTCAAAAAGATATCCACCGTGGCCTGTTCCAGGGTCAGACGGAACCGGTGATCGTCCAGTGCGACCTGCTCAAATATATTGATATCGAATTTACCGCCCTCCATGATCAACGCCTGGCCCTGGGGTCCCAGCAGCTTACAGGCCTGAAGAAACGACAGATGGGAGAGTTTATCCCGAAGTGTTCGCATGCGGCTCCTCCTGTGCTCGTTAAAAATTGCTTCGG
>JBAQGR010000566.1:0-9982 GCA_049287895.1 Desulfatitalea sp. | reverse complement strand
CGATGCGGTCATAGAGCGCCTGGAGGCCGCCGAACTGTTGAATCAACGCCAGGGCGGTTTTGGGACCGATACCCGGAACTCCGGGGACATTGTCGGCCGTATCGCCGGAGAGCCCCATCATGTCGATAAGCTGGGCCGGCGCCAAATTGAAATCCCGGGCAATGGCGGCCGTGTCGATCACCTTCTCCTTCATGGGGTCCCAGATGGTGGCGCGCTCGTTGACCAACTGCATAAAATCCTTGTCGCCGGTGACCATGACCACATTGAAACCGGCTTCCACGGCCAGGCGGGCATAGGTGCCGATCAGGTCATCGGCCTCATACCCGCTCATCTCGATGCTCGGGATGTTGAAACCGGCCGTCACCCGCTTGATATAGGGCAGTTGCACTGCCAGTTCCTCGGGCATGGCGGGCCGGTTGGCCTTGTATGCGCTGTACAACTCATGACGGAAGGTGGGCCCCTTGGCGTCGAAGAACATCGCCACGTAGCGCGGGCCGCGCTCCTGCCTCAGCTTGATCAGCATGCGGCTAAAACCGAAGACCGCGTTGGTGGGCAGCCCTTTGGAGTTGGCCAAACCGCGCACCGCGTGAAAGGCGCGGTACACATAGGCGCTGCCGTCGATCAGATAGAGGCAGGGGCGCAGTTGGCCCGCTTTGGGAGGATCTACTTCGGGAGTCATCGTTTGCTCGCAGGTATAGATGATGGTTTTCGGCTGCCGGCCGGGCCATCGGAGTTGACAGCCCCGGGCGCCTGATTTAAGTTCGGTCCGCCTGAAGGGACGCAACGCTTCCCAACAGCCGCGCATTACTAACATGGATGGGATCAAACGACAAGGCAGGCAAGATTTTCAGGTCCCCCAAGCTCACGAGCGAACCCGTATGACCACTTCCACAACAACGCCTCCCAAACGCCGCTGGCGCCGGCCCGCCCAACAGCAGTGCCACTGCTGCGGTCAGGCCTTTCCCTTCTGCTGGCGCTGCCGCTGCGGATTTGAAATCTGCCAGGGCTGCATGCAGGAGAATGTATGGGGCATGTCGTGCAACCACATCACCTGGCAGTGCCCGGACTGCGGACAACTCAACGGCTTCGGCAACCAATAAAAACATAGACGACTTGCAAACCTTGTTGGTATGATATCGACGATTTTCCATGGGTCGCATTAGCGTGGGCCGCATCGCGGCCGAGAGAGCAATTTCGGCAGCGTGGCGCCCGATGGCCTGCGCCTTCATTCAAACCAGGAGATCAGGACGTGGCTTCCATAAAGACGATGGATTTCGACCACCTGATCGGTCAAACGGTGGGCACGGCCCGCTTGCTGAACAAACTGGATCACGGTGCCATGTCCGTGGTTTTTGTTGCCTATCAGAAAACCCTCAAACGTCAGATCGCAGTCAAGATCCTGCCCAAAGTTCTGCTGACGCCCCGCATCGCCGAGTTGTTCCATCAAGAGGCCGAAGCCGCGGCGTTTCTCTCGCATCCGTGCATCATCCCGGTTTACGAGGTAGGCGAAACCGACGAATTTCTCTTCTTCACCATGCAATTGATCAAAGGCAAATCCCTGGCCTATTATATCCGCCAGGCGCGCCGCAACGTCCTGCCCTCCAAGCGTATGCTGCCGGTGCCGACGACCTTGAAGATCGTCCTCAAAATCCTGGATGCCCTGGACTACGCCAACAAACTGGGGATTGTGCACCGCGATATCAAACCGCGCAATATCCTCATCGAAGCCCACTCCCAACGCCCGATCGTCACCGATTTCGGCGTGGCCCGCTCGTATGGCGGATCGGACGATGACCATCGCATCCTGGTGGGCACCCCCACCTACATGGCACCGGAGCAGATCGTCTCGGGCGTCGTGGACGGCCGGGCCGATATTTACGCCACCGGGGTCATGCTGCTGGAAATGCTCTGCGGCGGCCTGCCCTACCCGCCCTACGATTCGGCCGTAAAGCTTTTGAAAATCAAATTGCGCTTGCAGGATCGGCTGTTCAGCAAAACCCCTTCCCAGGTCAACCCGGCCGCCGACAGCGCCCTGGACGCCGTTGTTCTCAAAGCGATCGCCTACGACAAAGAGCGGCGCTATCCTTCGTGCCGGGAGTTTGCCCAGGCCATCGAAGGCTATTTGGAAGAGTTGCCCAAACGGCCTCCTCCGATTGAAGGAAGAGATAATGAATCAACGTCTTAAGGACCAGTTGGCCCACTTTGGCCGCACCTTTGCCCTGTTGCTGAACCGCATTTTGATGTATCAGGCGAACCATCCCGTCATCAAGCAGTCGATCGCCGACATGCTCCCGGTGGCCACCCGGCTGCTGGAGTCGGTCTCCCCACTGGTCTTTATTCTCAACCGGGGGCAATTCTTCACCGATGAGGAGCCCCTCGATCCGCGCATCAACGTCAGCCGGACCGTGGCCCTGTTCAAAAGCAACGGCCTGCAATCCGTATGCTTCGAAAAAGGCCTGACCGACAGCGAACTGGCCATCTTCAGCGAAGTATTCGCGTCGCTCACCCGCATGTCCAACGCCGAAATGGTCAAGGATGCGCTGAACAAACGGGGGGTATTCAATATCAAGGTCAACCATGTCGTCTTCAAAAAGGTGACCGAAGACGACCAGGTGGTGTCACGCGAAGCGCTCAAAAAAGTGACTCCTCTGCTCGACGCGGACAATCAGGAAGAGCGCAAACGGTTCATGGAGACATTGCTGGAAAGTGTATTGAGCGAAGAGTTCGCCAAAACCCTCAACATCACCAACCTGATGGCCAATCCGGCCTCATTCACCCAAAAAATGATCCAGGCGGATCTGGATGGGGCGTTGCAACTGCAACTCGATCAAGGCCGCCGGCCGTCTGACTTTGATGCCAAGGAAGATACCGGCACCCTGGCAGTATTGGGAACAGAGGAGGCCGAAAGAACCGGCAGCGGCCTGGGCACTGGACCCGGGGGGCCTGGCTCTCTGAGCGGAGGAGAAGGGAGCGGCACCGATCCAGGCGCACCCGGCGCGGGCGGTGCCGGTATCTCAGGTGGCACGGACGGCGCAGGTATCACCGGCATGACGGCCGCTGGCACTGGAACAGAAGCTGGTACCGGAGCAGTCGCCGGCACAGGAACAGGAGCGGGCACAGGCGCAGATGCCGCAACGCCCTCACCGGCCAAACCCGACAGCGCACACGGCGCTTCCACCGGCCAAGGCCACGGCACGCTGCTGATCCACCAACTCGAGATGATGCACCACGAGGTGGAGAAGCACTTGCGCGGCGAGGGCGAGATCGGCATCACCGACCTGGCCCAGGCCATCTTCGATATGAAAAGACAATTGCTCGAAGGCTTGCAGGCCCAGAAGGCATTGGGCATTGCCTATACCAACGAAGCGGCCATCCTGGATGCCGCCAACAAACTGACCGATGAGGTCCTGTTGGAGCTGATCAAGGAGGAGTACCAGGCCGGCAAGATCACCACCCGGCGCCTGGCCAGCATTATCCTGAGAATGATCCCCGAAGCCGCCGATCTTAAACGGCTGCTGCCAAAAATCAAAAAAACCCTTTTGGGTGAAGGCATGCCCCCGGCCGAATACCTGAAGCTCGTCCACGAGCTGCGCGATGAACTGCAAAACGAAGAGCTGACCCGCATCCTGATCGAAAGCTCCGAAGCCATCGGCCTGGACGGTGAAGTACTGATCGAGGAGGTCAAGCGCAATCCCTCCCAGGCCGCCGAACTGATCTATCTGGCCTCGGAAATCCGCAAAGGCGGGGGCGATGAGGCGACCCTCTCCAATATTCTGGTGGAGTATGTCGAGCAGATCGGCAAACAGATGGCCAAGGACGCATCCAGCAGTGGTTCCGCGGATGGAGAGGCCCACATGAAACGAGTGATGGCAGACGTCGAATCGACCCTGCTCAAAAAGTTGGGCCAGATGAATGTCAACACCGATCTATTGGCCAGCATGGAGACGCGCATCAACGAGCGCATGGAATCGATTCTGGACGGCATGCGCGTCCAGTGGCTTCACACCCAAGGCGGCACGGGACCGGAGAAGCCCAAAATGCTCAGCGTACTGCAAACGCTGGAGCACAACGTGGGCGAAGATGAAGAGTTGGCGGCCGTGTTGAAATCCGTGCGCACCAAGGTCGAAGCCGGCGAAATCGAAGAGAACAACTTCAGTCAAATCCACGAAGAGATCAATCGGCACAAGGGCACCTGCCGGGGAGGCGCGGAAGAGAGCATGTCCGAAGGAGTATTGGACTCCGAAGATCTCATGTTCATCCTTGAAAAAGAGATCGCCAGGACCAAACGCTACGGTGCCCCCTTTTCCGCTCTGGCCATTGCCTTTGTGACCGCCAAACCCAAGATGAAGTCTCTGGAAGTGATTATCACCAATGACGCCGTCGTTGAGGCAGCCCTGAAAAAACTTGCCAGCACCTTCCGCGCGGTAGACTATATCGGCCAAATCGGCAGGAATAAAATGCTGGCGTTACTGCCCATGGCCGGCCCCGAAGAGGCCCGCAAAGCGCTGGCGCGCGTGCTGCGGCTGCTGCATGGCGCGCCCCTGGAGGTCAACGGCGTCCCGGTGCATCTGCGCGTGGCCGGCGTGGTGGCCGCATACGATGCCACCCAGGTCCTGGACGCCAAAGCGTTTGCCAAGAATCTGTTCAACCAGCTGGCCGACATGGTGGCGCGGGTCAAAAACATTCAGGTCCTATTTTGATCGGGGGGATTTTGTAGGGCCGGGTTTTGCAAGGGCGGGTTTTAAACCCGCCCCTACAGAACGCTCAGCCGCCGTCCGCCAAACCATCGGCGTCGCCGGAACCGGAACGCTCGCGGGCCACCAGCATATATATGGAAGGGATGACAAAGAGCGTGAAGAAGGTACCCACGGCCATGCCGCCCACGAGCACCAGGCCGATGGAGTTGCGGGCCGCGGCGCCGGCGCCGGTGACCAGGACCAGGGGGAAGTGGCCGGCGATGGTGGCCCCGCTGGTCATCAGGATCGGCCGCAGGCGGGTCAGGGCCGCCTCGTGCACGGCCTGGCGTTTGGTGCGGCCCTGGCGCTGAAGCTGGTTGGCGAACTCCACGATGAGGATGCCGTTTTTGGAGACCAACCCCACCAGAGTGACCAACCCGACCTGGGAATAGATATTGAGAGTGGTGGTCCAGCCGCTGGTCCAAAAGGGGGTGTTGGGGTCGGGAATCTTCAAAAAGGTGAAAACCAGGGCTCCGAAAAGGGCCAGGGGCACCGACCCGGCCAGGATCACGAAAGGATCCCGGAAGCTATTGAATTGGGCGGCCAGCACCAGGAAGATCATGACGATCGCCAGGCTGAAGGCCGGAAGAAATTTGTTGCCTTCCGTACGCAGCTGGCGCGACTCGCCGGTGTAGTCGATCGCATACCCTTTGGGCAGAATTTTGGCCGCCTCCTCTTCCAGAAATTTCAGGGCCTCATCGAGGGGCCGGATGGCGACGCCGCTGATCGTCACGGCATTGAGCTGCTGAAACCGGTTCAACGAGCGCGGCACCACACTGTTTTGAATCGTGGCGATGGTGGAAAGGGGTACCAACCGGCCGTTGGGACCGGTGACATAGATGTTTTTCAGCTGGTCCGGGTTGAGGCGGTCCACGCGCTGAATCTGGGGGATCACCTTGTAACTGCGGCCGGCGATGTTGAAGCGGTTGACGAAATTGCCGCCCATCATGGAGCCGATATCGGCGCCCACCTGTTGCAAGTTCAGCCCCAGGTCGGCGGCCTTGTCGCGATCGATGACCACTTCGGATTGGGGCTGATCGATCTTCACGTCGATGATCGGCGGAAAGGCGAACATCTGGCTTTGCATGGCCTTGAGCTGGATCTGCTGGGCCAACTCCAGGATCTGCTCCGGTTCGGCCGTGGAGGCCAGCACGAACTCCACCGGAAACTGCCCGCCGCCGGGCAGCGCTGCCGGCGATATGGCAAAAACGCGAATGGCCGGAATGGCCCCCAGTTTCTGCTGCACTTCCGTCAGGATGTCGAAGATCGTGCGCTCGCGTTCCTCCCACGACTGTACCACCATGCCGGCAATACCAGAATTGGGAAAGGTGATCTGGAAGGTGAACTCCGTCTCGGGCACGCTGAGGTAAGCCTTGTTGACCGCCTGGGTGAAAATGCGGGTCTGATCCAGGGTGGCATCGGCCGCGGCGTCGATGATGCCGAAAATCACTCCCTGGTCCTCGTTGGGCGCCAGCTCCCTGGCCGACATGAGAAACATGGGCACCGTCAGCAGACTGACCACGATCCATACGGTATAGACCGCGGGCCGCGCATCCAGGGTTATGTTCAGCAGTCGCCCATAGAAAGCCCGAAGCTTGCTGAAATCCCTGGCGATCTTGCCCGCAAAACCCCGTTCGGCCAGGCCCGGTTTCATCATCCGGGAGGACATCATGGGAGACAAGGTCAGGGCCACCACGCCCGAAATGGTCACCGCGCCGGCCAGGGTGAAGGCGAACTCCCGGAAGAGCGATCCGGTCAGTCCGCCCTGCAAGCCGATGGGAGCATAGACGGCGGCCAGGGTGATGGTCATGGCGATGATCGGTCCCACCAACTCCCGTGCGCCCAGCAAGGCCGCCTCCATGGGGGTCCGGCCTTGGCCCAGATGGCGCTCCACATTCTCCACCACCACGATGGCGTCATCCACCACCAACCCCACCGAGAGCACGATGGCCAGCAGGGTCAGCAGGTTGATGGTAAACCCGAAGGCCTGCATCAAAAAAACCGCGCCGATGAGCGACAGGGGGATGGCCACTACCGGAATGAAGGTGGAACGCAGGGAGCCGAGGAACAGAAAAACGATAATGACCACGATGATCAGAGTCTCGCTGAGGGTCTTGACCACTTCCCGAATGGCGTCGCGGATGTAGGCGGTGGCATCGTAGGCCACCTTCGCCTCCAGTCCATTGGGCAGGCTTTCCTGGATAGCCTCCATCTCGGCCCGCACCCGGGTGATCACATCCAGCGAATTGGCATTGGGCAGGGGGAAGATGCCCATGAAGACGGCGGTCTGGCCGGAGAACTGTACCGCCGAGTCGTAATCTTCGGCCCCCAGCACCACCTGGCCGATATCCTCCAGGCGCACGACGGCCCCATCCTGCTGGCGCACGACCAACCGCTTGAACTCCTCCACCGAACGCATATCGGTGTTGGCGGTCAGGTTGACCTGGATCATCGATCCCTTGGTGCGGCCCAAGGCGGCCAGAAAATTGTTGGCCGCCAATGCCTGGCGCACCTGTACCGGGCTGATGTTGTAAGCCGCCATCAAGTCGGGGTTGAGCCAGATGCGCATGGCGAACGTCCGTCCACCGAGCACATCGGCGCGTTGAATCCCTTCCAGGGCCGAAAGGCGCGGCTGGACGTTGCGCACCAGGTAGTCGGTAATCTGATTCTGTTGCAGCACGTCCGAAGTAAAACTTAAATAGGCCGAGGCGAACTGGCTGTCGGCCGACTCCACGTTGATCAGCGGCACCTCGGCTTCGGGCGGCAGGTCGTTGCGCACCTGGTCCACTTTGGCGCTGATTTCCGAAAGGGCTTTGATGGCATCGAAGTTGAGCTTGAGTCGGGCCGTAATGATCGACAGCCCCTGGGAGCTCTGGGATTGGATGTAATCGATTCCGTCGGCGGCGGCAATGGCCCGCTCAAGGGGCGTGGTGATAAAACCGCGCACCAGGTCGGCGCTGGCGCCCACATAGATGGTGGTGACCGTCACTACTGAATTTTCGCTGATCGGGTATTGGCGCACATTCAGCGAGCGGATCGCCTGGAGGCCGGCGATGATGATCACCAGGTTGACGACCAGTGCCAGGACCGGACGGCGGATGAACAGATCGGTTATCTTCATAGGAACGCCGCTCGATCAACTTTCCGTAGGTTCAGGAGTCAATTTGAATGGGGGTGCAAGGGAGTTGTCCGTCACCACGGTCTGTCCGTTGCGCAGCTTGAAGACGCCGGTGCTTACCACCTGGTCGCCTTCGCTGAGCCCCGAGCGCACGACCACGAAATCACCGCGCTTTTCCCCCAATTCCACGAACTGCTGGCGCACCACCTGGCCGGAACGGCCCTTGGGATCGTCTTTCTTCTCCTCGACGATGAAGACCGAATTGCTGTAGGGCGCGTAGAGTATGGAGGTGGCCGGAATGGCCAGTACCTTTTCTTCACCAGGCAATACCACGGTGACATTGACGAACATGCCCGGCCGCAACCGTTCGTCCTGGTTGGAAAGCGTGGCTTGCAAACGCACGTTGCGCGTGGCGCTGTCCACCTCCGGGTTGATGGCCGTAATCGGGCCCTTGATAACATCGCCACCCAGGGCATCGCTGAGGACCCGAATGGGGAACCCCCGATGCACCACGGCCAAATACTGTTGGGGCAGTTGGAAATTGACATAGATGGGATCGAGGGTTTGCAATGAAACGATGGGCTCTCCGGCATTGATGATTTGCCCAAGATGGGCCAGGCGGATGCCTAGTCGGCCCGCAAAGGGCGCGCGGATGGTCTTTTTGTCGATGGTCGCCCGAATGGTGTCCACCTGGGCCAGGGCCTGCTTGAGCTGGGCATCGGCGTTGTCATAGTCCGATTGGGAAACGACCCGTTCCGGCAGCAACTTGCCCATGCGCTCGAAGTTGATCTTGGCCAGGGCTGCCGTGGCTTCGGCGGACCTGAGTTGGGCGCTCTCCGAAGCAGTGTCCTGCTGCACCAGCAGATCGCCTGCATTGACCTTGGCGCCCGGTTCAAAGGGAATGCGCAACACCTTGCCGGTCATCTCGGCCGTAACCATGATTCCCTGCACTGCCTCCAGCGATCCGACAGCGGTCAGAAGGGATTCCCATTGGGCCGATGTGACCGCAGCCGTGGTCACGGTCTCCGGTGGGGGCACGAACTGGGCGCCCTGGGCGATCATTTTGCGGATCTGAAGGGTCTTGATGCCGCCCAAAAGGCCGATCACAATCAACAACCCGAGTGCGGCGATAATGATACGTTTGACCATGGTTTCTCGTTTCCTTCGGCGGGTTCCCCTTGTCCGCCGACGATGCGCATAGGATCAAGCCATCAGGGGCGGTCGGGTACTTCCTTTTATGGGCCGATATTAACGCTTTGCCTTGAAAAGTCAATCCGAGCGATAGGCAAGCAGCAATTCGGGTGCTCGCAGTGAATCGTTCCTTCTCATCCAGGGCGCGGGATCTTGACAGCGCCGGGGCGAACGGATAGGGAGAAGCGGTAGCATCAAACAACCACCTAAGGACCACGGGAGGATCTACCATGCACACGCCCCTGCGCCGCCAAGGATTCGCTTTCCTTTCAACCGTTCTGTTACTTGCCTGCATCTACGGATGCGCTCAGCGGCCTTATCTCATTGTGGATTATCAGGTGCCGCGCATATCGGACCAACTCGTCGGGCAAAAGGTCCGCATCGAGGTCAAAGATTTACGCCAGGACCAACAGATCTTCACGCCCGCCGCGGCCGAGCATTTCAAGGCGTTTCAAGACCGCTACAGTCTCTCCTGGGTCAGTGAGAACAAGAGCCGGGTTATGGCCGGCGAAAAAGACCTTCAGGGGCTTTTCCTGGAAACATTCAAGAAAAGATTGGAACAAATGGGGGCCGAGGTCGTCAACACGGACCGAAGCGAGGTCCCCCTGTTTCAGGTGTTGATCAACACCATGAAGATCGACTTGCAGGAGCGCAAATGGACCGCCAAGGCCGGTTACGAAGCCAGCTTGTCCTCGGACAGCCAGATCGTGGCCCGGGAAAAGGTGAGTGGCGAGGCCGAACAGCTTCGGATCGTCGGCCGCAAAGGCGCCGATGACACCCTGAGCGATATCTTCACCAGCGCCATCAACCGCCTGGATATCCTCAAATTGTTCCAGCAGGCCAAAATGATCTGATCACAGATCGATAATGTAGCTCTTCATCTTGCTGAGCAGCGAGGGATGGCTGATCTCCAGAAGGCGGGCGGCCTGGGTGCGAT
>JBAQGR010000565.1:0-10272 GCA_049287895.1 Desulfatitalea sp. | reverse complement strand
CGGATGTGGCGCCAGGTAGTCGGACTGAGTTTGTCGATGTTGATGTGCACCTCGTAAGGTTTCTCGCGCGAACCTTGCACCAGGGCCTCGATTTGGCCGGGCTTGATCTGAAGATCGAGCACGGCGCCGTGACGCACATAGCTGCGGCCCCGGCCGATGCGATTGCTGAAATCGGCATAGCCTTCCAGGTTGCGGCACCAGGCCTTACCCCACCAGCTTTGGGCGATGGCGTTGCCCTTGAGAATCACCGGACGGATGTTGGGATTCTTCTTTTGCAGTTTTTTGAGTTTCCGTGCGGCCTTGGCCTCTTTCAGGGCCACGGGCACATAGGGTGCGAATCTATGCCAATAAGCCATTTGGTTTCTCCTCCGCGACGACTCGTGCTGTTTAATACTGCTGCTGCGACGCTGCTTTCCGCGATTACAGGGAAAGACGGAAAAGGTCAACCAGTTCCGTATCGCTCATTTCGGTGATCCAGGCCTCGCCGCTATGGGCGATTACCTGTTGGGTCATCTTGGTTTTGGCGGCCAGCATGGCATCAATCTTCTCCTCCACGGTGTGGCGCACAATAAATTTATGCACCAGCACTTTTTTCTCCTGACCGATACGAAAAGCGCGGTCCGTGGCCTGATTTTCCACGGCCGGGTTCCACCAGCGGTCGAAATGGACCACGTGGTTGGCGGCCGTCAGGTTCAATCCCACGCCACCGGCCTTGAGCGACAGCACCATAAACGGTACGTACGTTTCGCTCTGGAAATGGGCCACGATCTCTTTGCGCCGACCCACGGCCACCCCGCCGTGCAGCACCTCGCCGGGCCGTCCGAAGAGCGTCGTCAAAAAGGCGGCCAGGGGCTCGGTCATCTCCCGGAACTGGGTAAAAACCAGGACCCGTTCGCGCTTGGCGGCTATGGTGGCGCAAATCTCGCGCAACTCGCCGAACTTGCCGCTGTCGTTTTCGTCGAAATCGCCGCCGCCCAGATATTGATCCGGGTGATTGCAAATCTGTTTGAACTTCATCAAGGCCGACAGCACCAATCCCTTGCGTGCGATGCCCTCGCTTTCAGCCAAACGCATCTTAAGCTCTTCGACCAAGGCGCTGTAGAGCACCACCTGCCGTTTAGACAAGGGGGCGAAGACTTTCATCTCCACCTTGTCGGGCAGATCGGTGATGATGGCGCGATCGCTCTTCATGCGCCGCAGGATATAGGGGCCGATCAGGCGTCGCAGCCGGGCATAGCCCGTGGGCCGCTTGTCCAGCCCTTTGCAGAAGCGCTTGAATTCGGCGGCGTTACCCAGCAGGCCGGGATTGAGAAAATCGAAGAGCGACCACAGGTCGGTGAGCCGGTTTTCGATGGGCGTGCCGGTCAGGGCCAGGCGGTTGCGGCAGCGCAGACGCTTGACCGCGCGGGCCTGGGCGGTGGAAGGATTTTTGATAGCCTGGGCTTCGTCCAGAATCACATAGCCGAACGCATGGGTTTGCAGCCACTTGTAGCGGCCCGATAGGCTGTAGGTGGTCATCAGCAGATCGTAGCGCCGGAGATCGTCGGCGGTCAGCTCGGGCACCTTCTTCTCTTTGTGCGCCTCAGGATGCAGCACCAGCACCTTGAGATGGGGTGCAAAGCGCTGGGCCTCGGCCGTCCAGTTGCCCAGCAGCGAGGCCGGCATCACCAGCAGATGGGCCTCCGGCGCGGACTGACGGGCTTTGAGAAGACTCAGGAAGGCCAGCAGCTGCACAGTTTTACCCAACCCCATATCATCGGCCAGACAGGCGCCCAGTTGCAGCCCATGCAGAAACAGCAGCCAGCGCAGCCCCTTGGATTGATAGGGCCGCAATTGGCCGGTAAAAAGCGGGTCGGCCTCGGCCAGGGAGGGATCGATGCGGTCCGGATCGCGCAAGCGATCGAGCACCTGCGTCAACCAGCGGCCGTGGCACACCTCGGTCTCGACTTCTCCGGAAACCCCTTCCAGGGCCTGTTCCGGCTGGAGCTGGAGCCGCATGGCCTCCCGGAAGCTCAGTCCCTCCTCATGGGACATGGCCCAGGCCTTTTCATAAGCGCTCAGGGTCTGGCGTAATTTGTCCGGGTCCACGGCCACCCAGCGGTTCTTGATCAGCGCCAGGCCGCGCGACTCTTCCAGCAACCGACGAGCCTCTTCCGGGGAGATGGGTGTATCGCCCGCCATCAGCTCCGGCTGGAAGCTGAGCAACGCCTCCAACCCCACCTGGGAGGGCGGCCGTTCACCCAGATTCAAGGTCAGACGCACCTTGGCCGTTCCCTGGCGCCACCAATCGGGGATGCGGCACAAGATCCCGGAGGCCTCGTAGATCGGAATCTCCTTTAGAAAATTCCAGGCCTCGCCGGCCGACCAGGCCAGGGGATGAAACAGTTCACCGGCGTCGAGCAGTTTTTGAAGCAACGGACTCAGGGCCGCGGCGCGGTGCACGGTAGCCAGCAGTTCGATCAGTTTGGCGGGCTGATCGCCATACTCGGTCAACGCCTGCTTAAGCGGCAGGTGTTTGGATTGGCCGTGTTGCCCCAGGCGCGCGCTGTAGGTGGCCAAAAAGGCAAAGGGCTGTTGCGCGCCCTTGTTCTCCACCAGGTGGAAGTAAACGCGGCCCACCAGGTGCACATGGGGGTTGAGGCCCTGGAAGAAATCGGCCACCGAGCCGCCGAAGCGTTGGAGGCCGTCGGCAAAAGCGCGGTTCAGGCGCGCCCACGTTTCGCCGAGCAGCGCCGGGGTGACATATTCGCCGCCGATCATAGCCGGCGCTTCCCGTCCCAGCTCGGCCAGGATCTTCTCCTCCGCCGGCACGAAAGCATTGTGGCGCAAATCTTCTAGATCGGGAATGCGGCGCAACTGCTCAACGAAGAGGGCCGCCAAGCCGCGCCAAAAGGCGAGGGAGGGAGTTAAGCGGATGGCGGCATCGGCAAATCCCAACCAGAGCATGGCCCCGGCCGCGTCATTGCGCCAGCGATCGAAGAGCTCGTTTTGAAAGCGTTGATCCGGGGCGCCCAGGCCCGCTTCGGCCGAGCACCATTCCAGTTGCAGCGCGCCGTCGGGCATGACCACTGCGATCAATTCTTCCAAACTCGCGTCAGCCATGATAGCGGTAGTACGCCGCGCAGGTTCCTTCCGACGACACCATGCACGGTCCCACCGGGTCCATGGGCGTGCAGCGCTTGCGGAACAGGGCGCATTCCAGCGGGGTTTTGGCGCCGATGAGGATCTCGCCGCAGGCGCACCCCTTGGGCGGGTTCATCTCCACCACGGCGATCTTGAAGCGCCGGGCCGCGTCGAAGCGCGCCAGCTCGGAGCGGATGGCCAGACCGCTGCCGGGGATCGTGCCGATGCCGCGCCAGCGGGCATCGCAAACCTCGAACACCTGGGCCATCACGGCCATGGCCTTGGGGTTGCCGAGGTCGGTGACCGCCCGGAGGTAGCTGTTCTCGATCGCGGGCGCGCCGTTCTCGATCTGGCGCGTCAGGGCGGAAATGGCTTGCAGTATATCCAGCGGTTCGAAGCCGGCCACGGCACAGGGGATGTTATGCTTCTGAAAAAAGGGTCGATAGGCGTTCAGGCCGATGATCACCGACACATGACCGGGCAGTAAAAATCCGTCGATGTTCACCGCCGGATGGGCCATGAGCGCCTCCAGAGCCAACGGCACGGTCTTGTGGGCGGCGTAGACGCAAAAATTGTCCAGCCCGAGCGCCTGGGCCGATAGAATCGCCGCGGCAATGGTGGGCGCCGTGGTCTCGAAGCCCACACCCGGGAAGACCACGATTTTGTCTGGCCGGCTCTGGGCCAGTTGCACCGCATCCATGGCCGAGTAGACCACGCGCACATCGGCGCCCTCGGCCGACTCTTTTTGAAGGGAAGTATAAGTGCCCGGCACGCGGATCAGGTCGCCGAAGGTGGCCACGATCACCTCTTCCCGCTGGGACAAGGCAATGAAAGCATCGATCTCCTGCTGGTCGGTGACGCACACCGGGCATCCCGGACCGGAGATCAACGCAATGGTCGGCGGCAGCAGGGCGCGGATGCCGTGGCGGAAGATGGACATCGTATGGGTGCCGCACACCTCCATCAGGCGCATGGGCCGGCCGGCATGCTGCTTAATCTGTTGCACCAGGCTTTGGGCGATGGCGGGATCGCGAAAAGATTCTGAAAAGATAGTACTATCGATGTTCATAGGCTCTTTCAACCTTCTTGCTTGCCACTTTCATCTGCTTTGATTTTACTTCCCGCGACGACGGCCTGACCGAGAGAGATGCCGCCGTCATTGGTGGGCACGCTCTGGTGGCTGTATACTTCGAACCCCTGGGAGCGCAACGCGGCGTCGAGCCCTTGGAGCAGCAGTACATTCTGGAAGCAACCGCCGCTGAGCACCACGCGCGCCAGGCCGGTTTCATCGCGCAACGTTGCGCACAGAGCGGCCCAGCCGCTGATCAGGGTGTCATGGAACCTGCGGCTGATGATGAAGGCCGGCGTGCCCTGGAGAATATCTTCCACCAGCGCCCGGAGCATGGGTGCGGCATCCACCTGCTTGACGGCATCGCTGCTCCACTGGAACGGATAGCCACCCCGGGCCTGGCCGTCGGCGATCATCTCCAGTTCCATGGCCGCCTGGCCCTCGAAAGCCACTTGCCCGCGCAATCCTATGATGGCGGCCACGGCATCGAAGAGCCGGCCCAGGCTGGAGGTCAGGGGCGCATTGATGCGCCGCTCAGCCATTTGAACCACGGTCGCGGCCCGCTGGTGGTCCAATGCCCGCACAAACGGCAGCGCCAGATCCCATAGCCCCTCGCCATAGGTGTGGTGCAACCAGGCCAGCCCCATGCGCCAGGGCTCCCGGATGGCGGCCGCGGCGCCGGGCATGGGCACGGTGGTCAGGTGGGCCAGTCGCTGGTAACCGGCCAGATCGGCGGCCAGCACCTCGCCGCCCCACACGGTTCCGTCCGGACCAAAGCCGGTACCGTCAAAGGCCAGGCCGATGACCCGGCCCTCCAGGTGATGCTCGGCCATGCAGGCGGCCACGTGGGCATGATGGTGCTGCACCTGGATCACGGGCCGTTCGGTTTGCGACAGGGCCCAGCGGGTGCTCAGGTAGTCGGGGTGCAGGTCGCAGGCCATGGCCTGGGGCGCTATGTCCAGGATGCGCTGGAGATGATCTATTGTTAAACGGAAGAAATCTTCGGTGGCCAGATTCTCCAGATCGCCGATGTGTTGGCTGACGAAGGCCTGGTTGCCCCTGGTCAGGCAGACGGTGTTCTTCAGCTCGCCCCCGCAGGCCAGTACCATGGGCTGGGCCTGTTTCAAGAAGATCGGCAAGGGCACGAAACCGCGTGAGCGCCGCAGCAGGCGGGTCTGCCCGGCGACGCGGCGCGCGATGCTGTCGTCGCTGCGCAGCCGGATCGGCCGGTCGTGGACCAGGAAGTAATCGGCGATGGCGCCCAGCCGGGCGAAAGCGTCGTCGTTGTCGATGGCGATGGGCTCTTCGCTCAGGTTGCCGCTGGTCAGTACTACCGCCGTAAACCCATGGGCCATTAGCAGATAGTGCACCGGCGTATAGGGCAGCATCGCGCCGTAGTAGTGATTGCGCGGGGAGACGGAAAAGGCCAACCGCTCGGGCAACCGCTTGGGCAGCAGCACGATGGGTCGCTGGATGGAGGCCAGCAATTCGGCGTCGGCCGGCGTCAGCAGGGCAAAGGTTTGAATGGTTTCTGCATCGGGCGCCATGACGGCCAGGGGTTTTTCTTCGCGATGTTTGCGCGCCCGCAGCCGCGCTACGGCCGCGTCGTTGAGCGCATCGGCTGCCAGATGAAACCCGCCCAGCCCCTTGACAGCCACGATGCGGCCCTCCTTGATCAGCTCGGCGGCCCGGGCGATGGGGTCGTCGCAAGCCAGCGGTTGCCGCTGGGGGTCGCAAAGTGTCACTCTGGGACCGCACGCGGCGCAGGCATTGGGCTGGGCATGGTAACGCCGGTTGTCGGGATCGTCGTACTCGGCCTGGCATGGGCCGCACATGGCAAAACCGCGCATGGCGGTGTTGGGCCGGTCGTAGGGCACGTCGTCGATAATGGTGTAGCGCGGGCCGCAGTTGGTGCAATTGATAAAGGGGTAACCGCAGCGCCGGTCGGCCGGATCGAACAGCTCCCGCAAGCAGTCGTCACACACCGCCACGTCGGGGGAGATCAGGGTGGTGCGGCTGTCGGCCGTCTGACTGTGGGCAATGCTGAAATCGGTATGCCCGGCCCGCGGCCGCTCCTCGATCTGCATGCCCACGATGTGGGCCAGCGGCGGCTTTTCGGCCGGTAGGGCTTCCAGGAAGCCGGCCACCTGTTCCGCCGCGCCCTCCACCCAAAGGGTCACCCCCGAGCCGGTGTTGGTCACCCGACCACTCAGCCCAAATCGGCGCGCCAAACGGTGCACATAGGGCCGGAAACCCACGCCCTGGACAACCCCGCGGATAAAAACCTCTTTGGCCACAATGGAGCTATCGGTGGATGGCTGGAAATTGTCCATGGCGCACGCGGCTATAGCAGGGGGTCATTGTCGGCGGCAGCGGCGGCCTGCCGCAGCAGAACCAATGTCTCCGCGGCGGCCTGGGCATCGAGCTTCTGGATGGCGAAGCCGGCATGCACAATCACATAGTCGCCCACCTGGACATCGTCCAATAACATCAAGCTGGTCTGGCGCTGGACGCCGGCCACGTCGATGGTGGCGTTCGCTCCCTCGATGTGGACGATTTGAGAAGGGATGGCAAGGCACATGGTCTTAATATCTCCCAAGGGGATGTCGGCCCAGGCCCGAAAATCCGCGCGACCGGATATGGTTGGCTTTATCCGCTGTCTTTCATCGTTGTTAGCACCAAACCAGGGGGGATGCAAGGCGCGCGACGGCTCCATTTTTCCCTTGCCATTATCGGCCGGCCGATTATTATACGGCGCATGGATGCCACCGCCAGCAAAGAATCCATTTCCGCGAAAAGCCTGCCGACAAAAGTGCGGCGAGGCCTTCTGGTGCTGTTCATCTTGGCCTGGATCGGGTGCAACGGCCCGGCACCACCGACCACCAATCCGGTTCAGCGCCTGGATGTGGATCAATTCGACCGGCTGATCACGGCCGAGGGGTTCAACGGCCTGGTGGTGGTCTTTGCCACGTGGTGCGCCCCCTGCCGGGAGGAGCTGCCCGAATTGGCCACGATTTACCGCAGCAATAAACCTGAAAATGTGCAAATCATCGCCCTAAGCCTGGATGAAAGCGATGCCCGCACGGTTCAGCACCTGGTAGACGAGTTGAAGCTGCCGTTCGCGGTCTATCATGTCGGCATGCAGGCGCTGGTCAAGTATAAGATCATTGGGGTGCCGACGATGATGGTGGTCAAGGAGGGCCGTATTTTGGAAATGATCCCCGGTCAGCAATCTCCCGGGGAGTTGGTGGCCAAAATCAAGATGTTGAGCGGGGGCAGGTCATGATTAAACCACATCTTCGATGTCGGGCGTATCGTCGTCCACCACCTGGATCGAAGATTTGAGATCCTTGAGCACCTTGTCATCCTCGAAATCATCGTCTATCGCGTCATCCAGCAGTTCATCCACGTCCACCTCTTCTTCCGCCTCTTCCTCCACCGCCGCTTCGGCGGGCACGATAATTTCCTGGTTGAAGAGATCTTTGTCATCGAAAAAGAGCTCGGCCGATGGATTGCCACCCGCGGCCAGCAGACCGCCGATGGCTTGGGCGATGGCTTGGGCAAACAAGGTCGGTGGATACATGTTGTTGGTACGAATGACATTGATCACCGCCTGGTGCCCCTCTTTGAGGGCGGCGTTGATTTTTTCCTGGGAATAGGTTTCTTCGCACAGCAGGGACATCATCTCTTTATCGAGTTCGGCATATTCACGCACGACCAAGGTTTTTTGGTCGTCGTCACGGATGATGGCATACTTTTGTTTCATTGAGGATCTCCTTAAATACCCTACGCTTGGGGCGCTAATTTCGTCGGCCACCTAATCATCAAAGGCACAGGATGTCAACTCCCAAATAGCATCGGGTAGGGCAATCCCATTGCCACTGCTGGATGGAACCGCAATAAAGGTCCGTATAAAGCTGTTGACCCCATAGCACCTTGGTGTTAAAAGCAAAAATGCTTTGCGGGAGGGATGGCCGAGTGGTTTAAGGCGGCGGTCTTGAAAACCGTTGAGCGAAAGCTCCGTGGGTTCGAATCCTACTCCCTCCGCCACTATCGATGTATCGTTCAATCGTTAGGTAGTGCCCATCCAGGAATGGCTATTTTTGCCAATTTCTGCGTTGGGCGAAAATTTTAATCCTCGAAATATGTCCATATATTCCTGCGGTTAAAATTTTCGTCCGCCTTGAACGCGACAAAAATATCTCATCCCTGGATGGACACTAGGTAGGATGAAACGAAATATACGGAGAGATGGCCGAGTCGGCTGAAGGCGCTCGCCTGCTAAGCGAGTGTATGGGGAAACCTGTACCCCGGGTTCGAATCCCGGTCTCTCCGCCATTTGCGTGCCCTGGCCCAACTTGACAACCGGTTGGGCCTTTGTTTTGTGTGACCCGGACCTTGGCCTGAACCGGCATCCGCCGACTTTAATTTCCAGGTGATTGATGCTAAGGTGACCCCCTTGGCGAAACGGCCCCCCTGGCCGGCCCCCCGTGAATGGAGAATCGGCGTGAAGAGTTTCACCATTAAAGAGCTGATGGTTCCGCTTTCCGAATATGCCACGGTTCCCCAAGGGGCCACATTGTTCGAGGCCTTTTTGGCGCTGGAAAAAGCCCAGGAGGAGTTCGACCACACCAAGTACCGTCATCGCGCCATTTTGGTTCTGGACCCAAACAAGCGGGTCATCGGAAAGCTCTCCCAACTGGATGTACTCCACGCCCTTCAACCCGAAATGGAGGATTCGGCCGAGAGCCAGACACTGCACCAATTCGCCTTCAGCGCCGATTTTATCTGGACCATCCAAAAAGAAAAACGCATTGAAAGCCTGCTCGCCAGCGAGCATTGCCGCAAAACCGCCGGATTGAAGGCGAATGATTTCATGCAAACCCCCAAGGAGGGTGAATTTGTCGATGAGGAGGAGTCGCTCGACAGAGCCATTCACAAACTGATCATCGGCAATCACTTATCCCTGCTGGTCACCCGGGGGCAGGCGATCGTGGGCATCCTGCGCCTGACGGATGTCTTTGCGGCCATATTTCACATGATGAGACAAACCGAAGCCGCCCCTGCCGAGGACAGCCCATGAAAGAGCTATTGAAACTGTTCGACAGAGTCATCCAGCGCGCCAACATCAACCTTCGCGAGATTGGATATGATGTCACCCCCTATGTCAGCGAACAGATCCGCATGGAACACCTGATCAAATTCTACGCCTTTTATGGCATTACACCCAACCATCCCTTGAACTTCGAATTCCAGCACTCCAGTCTGGCCGGCAGCTATTTTCTGGGAAAATGCCGGACGACCAACTCGATTCTCTACAAGAGCGACATCCGGGGCGATGAACTCAAAAAGAAAGGCGATGTGGTTCGGTACAATAACTTTGAAATCCAGGTGACCGAAGATGAGCGCATCGACATCGAAGACAGCATCCTGATCAAAACCCTGGTGCACAACTACTCCCACGATCCGGAGACTCTTGAAAAATTCTTCATCCGCAATACCGTATCGACGCAATACGCAAACATTCACGGATCGCCCAGTGACGGCTGTTTTCTGGGACCCTTCGCCACGGTGGACCTGACCACCATGAACGATTGTGTCATCGGCGCCTACTCCTACATCCAGGCCGACGAAATCAGCCATCTGAAGGTTGATCCCGGAATCGTCTGGGTTCGATCGGCCGGCCAATTCAATTTTCTATATCGTTACCCCCCAGCGCAATTGCACCGTTACATTTCCATTGAAGCCGGCAAGCCGCCCCAGGGGGTGTTCCTGGAGTTCATGGAAGCGCGCAAGCATGATTTTCAGCGCATTTTCGATGTGGTCCACATCGAAGCGTCGGTAACCGTACCGCACAACGCTTCGCTGGATCGCTACGCGGTGGTCCGGCCCAAAACCCGCATCAGCGAAAATGTGCTGGTGGCCCAGCGGGCCTACCTGGAGAATGCCTGGCTGGGCAAGGGAGCCAACGCCCAGGAGAATTGCTACATCATCAACTCCCGCCTGGAAGGCAACAATGTCACTGCCCACGGCGCCAAAATCATCGAGGCCGATCTGGGCAAAAATGTCTTCGTGGGCTT
>JBAQGR010000564.1:0-4900 GCA_049287895.1 Desulfatitalea sp. | reverse complement strand
GGCCATGCTGAGTCCCAAACTGGAGGCCCTCGTGGTGGGCGAGGTGCGGCGTTCCTATCCGGAATTGAACGCGGGCGCCAACCGGGTCGCCAACGCCATGCGTAAGATGGGGGTCCAACCGGGGGATCGGGTGGCGGTGCTGGCCCTCAACGATCCCGAATACCTGGAGCTCTACTTCGGGCTGGCCAAGATCGGCGTCGTGATGGTGCCGCTCAACCACCGTCTGGCGCCGCCCGAGGTGGCCTACATCGCCAACGACTGCGGGACCCAAACCTTCATCTTCGGCAAGGAGTTCGTCCCGGTGGTCGAGGCCATCCGCGGCCAGATCCCGGCCAAGACCTTCATCGGCCTCATGGACAGCCCCCCGGTCTGGGCAAAATCCTATCAAGCGGTCATGGACGCCCCGAGCGACGAGCCCGAATATGTCGGCGGGGACGACGACACCCTGACCATCCTCTACACCTCGGGAACGACCGGCCGGCCCAAAGGCGCCGAGTTGACCCATAACGGCTACTACCACACCTCGGTGGACCTCAAGGCCACCGTGACGGATGTGGGCACCCGGATGCTGATGCCGCTGCCCCTGTTTCACATCGGCGCCCTGGCGCCGGTGCCCATGTGCGCGCACTTCGGATCGACCATGATCTTCCAGCGCGCGTTCGAGCCGGCCGAATTTCTCAAGCTGATCCAAACCGAGCGCATCTCCTGGTTCGGCTCGGTGCCCCAGGTGCTGATGTTCCTGCGCTCGGTGCCGCAGTTCGAGACCTTCGACTGGTCCACCATCAAGCTGGCCCTGGTCTATGCGGCCCCTGTGCCCGTGCCCCTGATCAAGGCCTTTGCCGAAAAAGGGATGGAGGTGCGCCAGCTTTACGGCCTGACCGAATGCACCGGCCCGGCGTCGGTCATCGACGGGGAATGGGCGGTCAAGAAAGCCGGCTCCTGCGGCCCCCCCTTCTATCACACCGATATCCGGGTGGTGGACCTCGATGGCAAGGATTGCACCCCGGACGTGCCCGGCGAGGTGCTCATGCGCACCACCCACCTCATGAAGGGTTACTACAACAATCCCACGGCCACGGCCCAAACCATCATCGACGGATGGCTGCACACCGGCGACATCGCCAAAATGGATGCCGACGGCTTCTTGTACATCCAGGACCGCAAGAAAGACATGATCATCTCCGGCGGCGAGAACATCTATCCGGCCGAAGTGGAAGAGTGTCTGCACGCCCACCCGGCCATCGCCGACGTCGGGGTGATCGGCATTCCGGACCCAACCTGGGGCGAGGCCGTCAAGGCCATCGTGGTGCTCAAAAAAGGAGAGAGCCTCACCCAGGAAGCGCTCATCGAATGGTGCCGGGACAAACTCGCGCGGTACAAGACGCCCAAGCAAGTCGTCTTCATCGACCAGATCCCGCGCACGCCCACCGGCAAGATCCTCAAGCGGGTGCTGCGGGAACAGTTCAAATAGGGGGTAGCGAGGGCCATGTCGACACAACCCAGCAAGACCGGTGTTCAGGAATATTTCGGCAAAGAGCAGGAACGCCTGCGCCTGGCCGCGCGCGAGGTGATCAGGAAGGAAGTGATCCCTCATATCGACGAATGGGAAGAGGCCGGCGCCTTTCCCCGCTCGATGTACGACCTGTTCGGAGAACTCGGCTTTCTGGGTGTCGGCTACCCTGAGCAGGTGGGCGGCAGCGGCGGCGATCTGTTCGACCAGATCGCAATGAACGAGGAGCTGATGCGCTCCGGCTCCGGCGGCTTCGCCGCCGGCATCGGCTCCTTGAACATCGCCTTGCCGCCCATTATCCGCCAAGGCACCGCCGAGCAGAAAGAGCGCTTCGTCAAGCCGGTTCTGGCCGGCAAGCGCATCGCCGCCCTGGGCATCACCGAACCGGGCGGGGGGTCGGATGTGGCCAACTTGCAGACCACGGCCGTGCGGGAAGGGGAGCACTTTATCGTCAACGGCGGCAAGACCTTTATCACCAGCGGCGTGCGCGCCGATCAACTGACCTGTGCGGTGCGCACCGGGGAGGCCGGCGCTCATGGCATCAGCTTTCTGGTCATCGAGCGCGACACCCCCGGCTACTCGGTGGGAACGGGCCTGAAAAAGACCGGCTGGTGGGCCTCCGACACGGCCGAAATCTTTTTCGACAACTGCCGGGTGCCGGCCGCCAACCTCATCGGTGAAGAGAACCAAGGGTTCTATACCATCATGGAAAATTTCCAGATGGAGCGGCTTCAATTGAGCATCATGGCCAACATGACCGCCCAACTCGCCCTGGAGGAGGCGCAGCGGTACACCCGAGAGCGCCAGGTCTTCGGCAAGCCGCTTCAGGGGTTTCAGGTGACCCGCCACAAGCTGGTGGACATGGCCACCCTCGTGGAAGTCAGCCGGGAGTTCACCTACCGCGTGGCGGCCAGGATCAACGCCGGCATCGATCAGGTCAAGGAGGTTTCCATGGCCAAGAATTTCGCATGCAACGTCGGCGACCGGGTCACCTACGACGCGGTGCAACTGTTCGGCGGGTACGGCTACATGCGCGGCTATCTGGTGGAACGGCTCTTCCGGGACAACCGGATTCTTTCCATCGGCGGCGGCACCACCGAAATCATGAAAGAGATCATTTCCAAATTGATGTAGTTATCTTCTTTCCTGCACAGCCCTCGGCACAAAACGACGAAGCACCTCTCTTTACAGCAGAGGACGGCGGATCACACCCCACGTCCGTTGGCGCCCATAACCGACTACGCACCGGACCAACCGCGGATGCCATGACGGCAGACCGCGCGACACGAGGAGGCGATGCATGATTTACGCTCCCCAATTATGGCGAAAGAGTTATGCCCCGGGTATTCCCCACGAGATCGACGTCGAGGTTCGCTCGCTGATCCGGTTTCCCTCGCATCGTCCGGCCTTACGAGACCCAGGTGTGTGTGAATCACCCGGACTAATTTCGTGCCGGACCTTATCAATGACAATTCCATATTTCCCAGAGATCACATATCCGCTCTGCTCATTCGGATGCTTATGTAACGGAGGATGGTCTCCTTGCTTGTAAAGCATTTTATAAGCAATCTTGATAATCCTTACATAATGCATTATGATGAAAAATAAAATAGAGGTAAGGAATTGACTATGTCTACTAATAAAACCGCAGCAAGCAAGGATAGGTCTGGAAAAGAGGCAGAGAAAACAGGAGTGTTTCTTGATGCCCATCCCAGTAGTCGATCTCACACGACCAAGGTCACCACAAAGGGCCAAATAACAGTGCCCAAGCCGATTAGAGAGCACTTAAAATTGACCAAGGGTGATCGGATAGAGTTTCTAATCGGTGTTAATGGCAAGGTGACCATTATGCCTGCCATGGCCGATGTAAGAGAGCTCAAGGGAATGGTTGCAAAACCAAAGAAAAGGGTGACTATCGCTGATATGAATCAAGCCATCGAAGCCGAAGGCGGTGCGATTAAATGATCGGTATTGATACGAACGTTATCATACGTTACATCGTTCAGGACGATCCAGAGCAGGCCAAAACCGCCACCAAATTGATTGAACAATCCTGCAGCTCGGATAATCCGGGCTATATAAATCACATTGTATTATGTGAGATTGTTTGGGTTTTAAGACGCAATTATAAGCTATATAAACAAAGCATATGCCAGGTCATCGAACAGATCATGAGAACCGACAGACTAATGATTGAAGATATACAGCTTGTCTGGAAGGCCCTTGAAACATTTAAAGAAACAAAAGCGGATTTTGCAGACTGCTTGTTAAGTCAGAAAAACCTGCAGGCCGGCTGTCGATATACAGCAACGCTGGACGATGCAGCATCATCGACAAAAGGATATAAGCATTTGCTGCCATAGATAGATCAGTGGCAATTCGGCATCAAAGATTGATCCCTTAATGGCTGATAAATCTAAATATTATGTAAACTTTACGGCATCCTCCCTTTTCCTATAGTGGTGTGTGGACGAACAACAATTACTTCGACCGCAGGAGCGGCCTAAATCTGAACGACAAGGCCTCAATCAACCCATCCCCAACCAAAAGGCCAAAGATCTATTGAGCCTGATCATCAATTCGTCATCGAGCTTTCCGATAACCTGCCGAACCTTATCCCTTCGCAAGGCCACCAGCTTATCCACCATGATCTGAGATACCTTCTGCAGGCCGTTGTCCGCGGAAGGCTCAACGGTTAAGCGGAACAGTTCGGCGTTCTGGATATGGCTGGTGATGGGACACACCACGACACTGGCATGGGTGTCGTTTACCAGATCCGTCTGAACCACAACGGCGGGCCTTGGCTTGCCGTATTCTCCCGGCACAACTACCACAATCACATCTCCACGTTTCATTCCCAACCCTCGTCGTCCATGAGCGATTCCACAAAATCCATCGCTTCCGATTCCTTGGGGTCGGAACTAACCCGAAGGGATTGCCGCCGGATCTCTTCGACAATGGCCTTGGACCGGATATCCGGAAGCCAGATTTGAACGGGACGCAACCCTGAGGCCCTTAGTTTCGCGCGATAACGCCCCATTTTTTGGGCCGGATTTGCCGCCATAAGTATCACCTCCTTTGGATATGGAGAAGGTAACATGTTACTCAATGGCTGTCAATGCGGGCCTTGTGTTAGGGTTAGGATTGCTTGATTGGTGGCTGGTCACACGAATGTTGGGATTACCCTGGCAGACGCGCCGAAATAGGTAAAACGTCATTTTAACCAGTCCTGGAATTTCGCTTGATTTTCGTTTACCGGTAATCAGTAGTGTCCGGTTTGGTCCTTGCGTGTAGGTGCCGTTGTTCTTTGGAAATATTTGTATCAGGTGACGCATTTGCGATACGCAGCTCATTTTGAATATTAATGCGCAGCTCCCTCACCCTTTTGAT
>JBAQGR010000563.1:0-4163 GCA_049287895.1 Desulfatitalea sp. | reverse complement strand
GGTTCAGGTTGTTGTAGTCGTAGGTCAGGGTCAAACCCGTGGCGTCGGTGGCCGTGCGCACCCGGCCGATGGCGTCATAGGTGTAGCTGGAGATTACGGCGTTATCTTTTGCGATTTGGTGAAGCCGGTACTCTCCGGAAGTCCCGGGCGCGTAGTATTCGTAGCGGGTTGTCACGCTCCGGCCGTCAAAGGATTCGGTGACAGTGTCGATCCGTCCGAAGGTGTCATAGGGAGCCCTTGACGGTATTGGCGTAATTATAAATGATTTTGGGTACCGTATCGGAGAAATTGCAGTTGGCCGCATCCACATAGGGCATGTAGTGTCGGGGGCTCACGTACCAATCGTAACCCGCGAGGCCATTGTAGTGATACTCCGATTTGTTACCCTCTGGGTCGGTGACGGTGATACGATAGCTGGCCTGCATGGTCTATCCCAATAGTTTCCAGATGTAAAAATGCGAAGTGCGTCCCGCCCGTCACCCAGATGGGAATCGAAAAAAAACGATTGATTGTTAGCCTCCGTTTTGGATAGACTGTGGATATCTGATTGTTCAATGAGCATCATGCCTTGCAGGCACCAATTCTGGCGCTGACCTGATCGTCGGAAACACATATCCGTAGCGGCTCTTTCAAGCACCTTCAACGACACCTACGCTGGAATGAAATAGCCTTTGTTATTACACTTTACCATTACGGTTGCGCCTTGAACATGGAAGCGTAATCCGTGGGTAACATGATGGACCGACGCGTAAGTTAACAATAGTATCAAGCCCCCTGATTTGCATGGGGCTTGATCAGCCCTGGATACAGAATCGATCTGATCAAACACAAAGATCTATATTCCATGCTTTCTATGGAGTTTGTGACCAGAAACAAGCAACAAAAAGGGGGAACGCAATGAAGTATTTAAAATTTAGGTGGGTTCCTTTATTAGGTCTGGTGCTGATGTTATCCGCATGTATTTCGGATTTCTCGCCTAGTGAAAGAGCCGTAACCCTGAATCCAGGGGAAACCCAAACTTTCCAAGCTGCCAGCGATGATCCAAAAGCCACATTGGATTGGTACCTGGACGGCAAGAAGATGTCCGAGAATCAAGGGGCTTTTGTTTTTACGGCTGAACAATTGACCGGAGATATACCTGCGACCCACTTGCTGGCCGTGGTGGAGATCGAAAGCTTCATGAGCAAGCTGCTGAAGAAATCGGGTTTGCAGCAAAAGATCTCGGATGCAGTGAAGTGGAAGGTCATCGTTAAGGCGCGGGTCTGGGGCACAGCCGAGAAGATTTCAAGTGATGATTTAGGCCCTGCGAGTTCCCCACAAATCGCAATGGATGCGGCAGGCAACGCCATCGCCGTCTGGGGCCAAACTAATATGACCGTCGAGGGGCAATTCATGTCCGCCGTCATCCGGGCCAACCACTTCGACGGCACGTCCTGGGGCATACCCGAGTTTCTTCAAAACAATTATCCGCCTGAATATTATTCGTTATTCCCACAAATTGCCATGGAGGCAGCGGGCAACGCCATCGCCGTCTGGAGACAGCCACAGGAAACCTGGTATGGCGACGAAATCCATTATCCTATCGACGTCATCTGGGCCAACCGCTTCGACGGCACGTCCTGGGGCACAGCCGAGCTACTTGGAACCGGCTTTGCGGGCGATGCGAACAAACCACAAATCGCCATGGATGCAGCGGGCAACGCCATCGCCGTCTGGCAGCAAGATTTAGAGTATTTCCCCCCCGCTGAAGCAATGACACAACTTCAACTTACTGACATCTGTGCCAAGCGCTTTGACGGCACATCCTGGGGCACACCCGAGCTTCTTGAAAACAATCATCCGCTTGAATTTAGATCGATAAACCCACAAATCGCCATGGATGCAGCAGGCAAGGCCATCGCCGTCTGGGAACAAAGAAATAGGAATGTCGATGGGCAATACACATCCTCTGCCATCCGGGCCAACCGCTTCGACGGCACATCCTGGGGCACGCCCGAGTTTCTTCAAACTGATATTTTGCCGCCTTATTTGCTTTGGCTTGGTCTTCCACAAATTGCAATGGATGCATGCGGTAACGCCATTGCTGTCTGGAGTCCAGATGGCGGTATCTGGGCCAACCGCTTCGACGGCGCAGCATGGGGCACGGCCGAGTTGATTGGAACCGGTCCTGCGAGTTCCCCACAAATTGCAATGGATGCATACGGCAACGCCATCGCTGTCTGGAATCAAGACGACGGCACTGGCACCAATGCCATCTGGGCCAGCCGCTTCGACGGCGCAGCATGGGGTACGGCCGAGTTGATTGGAACCGGCCCTGCGAGTTCCACACAAATCGCAATGGTTGCATACGGCAACGCCATCGTTGTCTGGGAACATGAGGGCAGCATCTGGGCCAACCGCTTCGAATAGTAATAGTGGGATAGGGGGGCGGTCTTGCTGCGGGCCGAACCTATGTGTTTTAGGATATGTTTACACAAGACTTGGACTATGAAGTCCTCAAGCCGAAGAAATATGTAACCAAGTACGTTACAGGTGTCAAAGTAATTACGATTCGGTTCAGGCAGTTACCGGCGGGAAACAATCTCGATAACCGGCACTTCCCAGGCGGGCGTTTTGGCCAGGGCGCGAAATCCCTCGCCGCCGTCGTCGGCGCTCCAGCGAAGCATGGCCACGACGCGGGCGGCGACGATGGTTTCCAATCTCCCGCTCCACTGGCCGACTCCTTCCCGGGAGAGTCGGGCCACACAAAAGTCATCTCCGTCGCGTACTTCGATGCCGGCCGGGCCGGCGACCAGTTGCACCTGGTGGCCTACGGCCAGCCGCTCCAAATGGTCGTGGATGGGATGTTCCGCGGTAAAGGTGCCGGCATAGCTCAGGAAGATATCCTTGAGGCCCAGAAGATCGCAGCGCCGCTCCATCAGCTCCGCGGGGGCTTCGCCGCCGGGGGCGGCCGCGCGGCGCACGAGGCAATCGCCGGCCAGGGATTGAATCAAGGGGTTGCCCTGGCGCTCCAACTCCAGCAGGCAGAGGGTCTGCCGGGCACGGGTCATGCCTACGTAGAGCAGTCGGCGCTCTTCTTCTTGTTTGCTTCTCTCGGTGGCCGGGTGCCACCCGCCGTCGAGGATGAAGACGTGGTCGAACTCCATGCCCTTGGCCGCGTGCACGGTGTTGAGAAAGACGCCGCGGCCGATGGTGCGCTCGCGTCGTTCTTCGGCCAAGGCTTCGTAAAGCCAATCCAGGAAGAACTGCACCGGCAACTCGGCATCTTCCGTCTCCTGTTGGTAGGCCGCGTGCCATTCGGCCAGCAGCGCGGCCCACGGGTCGCCATCGCCCGGTGCCGGGGGAGCCAACTTCGAAGCGGCGCGGATCTCGCTCTCCATGGACTTCAATCGTTCCAGGAAGCAATGGATCTCCCGGATGCGCGGGTAGGGGAGGGGGTGCGCAAGGCTGCGGCGGAGCGGAATTCTCTTTTGCTCGAAGAAGAGGCGTACGGGGGTAAGACCTTCATGGGTGCGGCCCAGCACGGCGCAATGCTCCCATGCTATCTCCGGCGCGAGGGCCGCGAGGCGCGTCAGCTCCTGGAAGAGGGCGCCGACCTGGTGGGCCGTGTCTTTTACTACCATCCGCTGCACGCGGCCCTGGGCCAGAGGGTCGCGGTCGGTCCAGGGGCCGCCGGCGGGTTCGGCCTCTCGCCGGCGGTCGATGCGGATGGGGTGGTCGCCTTTCATGCGGTCGCGGTTGTGGGCGATCAATTGATTGGCCGCGGCGATGATGTGGGCGCTGGAGCGGAAATTCTCCACCATGTAGACCGTGTCGGCCGGGTAGTCGCTCTGGAAGCGCTGAATGAAGGCGACGTTGGCGCCGCGAAAGGCGTAGACGTTCTGGTCGTCGTCGCCCACGGCCATGATGGCCAGGCGGCTCTCGGCCTCGGCCAGGGTGCGGCCGGCGATGGCCGATACCAGTTCGTACTGCTGGGCATCGATGTCCTGATACTCGTCCACCAGGATGTGGCTGAAGCCCTGCAAGAGCTGGTCGCGGATTTCGTCGGGCGCCAGGCCGGGGACCTGGGTTTCGCCTTTGAGCAGGGCCACGGCCGCGCGGATCAGGGCGTCGAAATCGATGGCATCCGATTCGCCGTGGGCCATGAGTTCGCGCGGCGAGAG
>JBAQGR010000562.1:0-8778 GCA_049287895.1 Desulfatitalea sp. | reverse complement strand
GGTCAATTGTCTTGACACTACCGGTTGGGTTGTATAATTTAGTTCAACGAATAACGGCATCCTCTTTCAGGCAGCTCTAATAGGAATCATATTCATTTTTCAGGCAGAGGGGTAATAGAATCTGCAGAGAACATCATCTCGCCAATCAACGTGATTTCCCGGAAACAGCTTAAATGGAAAAAGAGTTTGGACGACGGCCTACCAGTGTATGGCTGGTAATCATCGCAGGAGAGAGAAGATATGGGGCAATCGGAAATTGATATCATCCAAATAGTAAGCAGTGCCGGCTTGATGGTGCAAGGCGTGTTGCTGTTACTGTTGTTTTTCTCGGTGACCTCCTGGGCCATCATCATTATAAAATGGCGTTATATCCATCGCGCCTTTCGGGAGTCGACCCGCTTTACCGAATATTTCTGGAAAAGTCGTGATCTGGCCAGCGCCTATGCCAAAGCCAAACAGTTGACCGGATGTCCGGTGGCGCGCATCTTTCGCATTGGTTATGTGGAGCTCAAGAAGATCAGTCAATCCAGCCGGGGCGCGGCCGGTGAATCGGCTGAGGAGTCGGGCGCTCCCATGACAGGGCGCATCTCGGGTGCCGATAATGTCAAAAGGGCCTTGCGCAGAGCCATCACCAGCGAAACCACGCGCATGACCCAGATGGTGCCGTTTTTAGCCACCACCGGGAACACAACCCCATTCATTGGACTGTTCGGAACGGTGTGGGGCATCATGAACTCGTTTCATGGCATCGGCCAGCGAGGATCGGCCAGTCTCGCCGTGGTGGCCCCCGGTATTTCCGAGGCGCTTATCGCAACAGCCGCGGGGTTGGCGGTGGCCATCCCATCGGTCATCGCGTTTAACTATTTCATGCAGAAAATCAGGGTGGTCGAGTCGGAACTGATCAGTTTTTCGGCCGACTTTCTCAATATTATCGATCGTGATATCTTAACCGGTTCGCACAGCTGACCGGATTGTCGCAGGACGGTGGCACATGGCCCTTGAAACCAATTCCGATCGCTTGATGTCGGACATCAACGTCACTCCTTTTGTGGATGTCATGTTGGTCCTTTTGATTATTTTTATGGTGACGGCTCCCATGATGATGCAGGGGGTGGATGTGGCCCTGCCCGAGGCCACAGCCAAGCCACTGGACAGTCAGAAGGAAAACCTGGTGATTACCGTAAACAAGGAACAGCAGGTGCATATCAACGACTTTGCCGTGGAGCCGGACTACTTGAGGGAAAAACTCGCCAAAATTCTTGAGAACCGGAGCGATCGGGAGGTTTACTTCAAAGCCGACAAAGAAGTTCCTTATGGCGTTGTGGTCAAGGTGATGGCCGAAATCAAGGCCGCTGGCGTGGAAAAACTGGGTATGGTAACCGTACCGGTGGAAGAAGACCAGCGCCGGGATTCCAAAAAAAAGTAGATCGTTGCGGGGATGAACTTTCACGCCATGGCATATGCGGCCGGCAGCGAGCGCCATCCTTTGTTTTGGCCCTTCGTCATCAGTTTCGCGGGGCATGTGCTCCTTTTTGGGCTTGCGCTCTACACCCCCAGTCCGAGCTTGGAGCCCCCTTCTTTTGCTCCGGTCATCATGGTGCAGATGGTAGAGATGCCGGCCAGCGGGCCGGATGCCGAAAAGACGGCGGAAAAGGCGGGCGAAAAAGCGCCGGTGATCGAGCAAGCCAAGCCGGCTGAAGTAAAGCCGGCCGAGGAGCTCAAAACAAATACAGCCCCGGAACCCGAAGTCTCCATCGCACCACCGCAACCGAAGACCAAAACCGCTCTCAAGTACAAAACTTTCAAAACCCAAGAGGTGCTGAAGAACGCCATGGAGCGTTTGGAGCAAAAGGTGGACAAGGAGCCGCCCAGGCCGCTGGAGGATACCATCAAACGGTTGCGGGAACAGGTGGACAAGGAGGGCAAGTCCCAATCGAGCAGTGATACGGTGGTGGAAGGGACGGCCGCGGGTAAAAAGGGCGCCTTCTCCCCCGGCGGCACCCAGGAGGGCGAGGCCATCGATATCTATCAGCTGGAGATCGCCTATGCCATCCAGAAGAACTGGGCATTCTCCGAACAAATGGCCGGCGGCGGGGAAAAGCTTCAGGTTTTGATCTATTTTAAGGTGATGCCCGATGGTACCATCCAGGACATCAATTATAACGATCGGTCGGGTAATCCCTACCTGGATGAATCGGCGTACAAGGCCGTTGTCAAATCAAGCCCTGTCAAGCCCCATCCGGAAGGACTCAATAAACCTTACATTATAATGGGATTGCGTTTTACACCCAAAGGCGTGCAGTAGTACTCAACTTGTTTGGAAGAGAGATAACCGCAATCATTAATGGAGCGCGATGGTTGTTGTGGCATGGATTTTTATTGAATCAGGTGTGCAGGAGAATATGCGAATTTCTAAAAAGCTAAGCGCGATCATCTTTTTCGTTATGTGGGTGTTGCCCTCATGGGCATCGGCGGAAATCCGATATATTGACCTGACCAACCCGTTTTTGCGAAAAATTCCCATGGCCGTTCCTGTGTTTCGGGCGATGACGCCCTCTTCGGCCGAGACTGCTCTGGTAGAGAGTATCGCCGATCAGGTCGCCAATATGCTGGATTTCACCGGCTATTTTAAATTGTTGGATCGGGGCTCTTTTTTGCACGACCCCAGAACCAATGGCATCACCCTGGAGGCGCTCAATTTCGGCAACTGGACCACAGTGGGGGCCGAACTGCTTATCACCGGAGGGGTTCAGGTGGAGGCCGGCGAGCTGATCCTGGAAATGCGCTTGTTCGATACCTTCAAGTCCAGCCTGGTGGTGGGCAAGCGTTACCGCGGCAGCATGGAAGACCAACGCACGATGGTGCGGCGCTTCTGTGCCGAGGTCATTCAGGCGCTCACCGGACGCCCTGGCATTTTCGACAGCCAGTTCGCTTTTGTATCCAATGGCACGGGCAACAAGGAGATCTATCTGTGCGATTTTGACGGCGCCAATGTGCGTCAGTTGACTAACAAGCGCAGCATCACAACCGCTCCGGCCTGGTCTTCGGATGGGCGCCATTTGGCGTATTCCTCTTTCGCCCGCGGTCCGGCGCAAATATACGTCCGCGATATGAAGAGCGGGGCGGAAACCAATTTTGGATTCGCGGGAGCCCAGATCGCACCGATGTGGGCGCCGCAGCGTTTCGAACTGGCGGCCACCTTGTCCATTAGCGGCGATCAGGAAATTTATCTATTGACCGGTGGTGGGAAAATGATTAAAAGGATGACCGACAGTCCGGGGATTGATGTAGAGGCAACTTGGTCTCCCGATGGCAAAATGGTGGCTTTCGTCTCCAGTCGGGCCGGAACGCCACAGATTTTTATCCAGGAGATAAACAGCGACCGTGTGCGCCGGCTCACGTTCCAGGGACAGTACAACACCCAACCCAACTGGTCCCCCAAAGGCGACAAAATCGCTTACTCGTCCTTGGAAGAAGGACATTTAAATATCTACGCTATTGATGTCGAAGGCAACAATCCGATCCGCTTAACAAACAACCAAGGAGAAAATGAGGCCCCTTCATGGGCACCGGACGGCAGCCTTATTGCTTTCAGTTCAACGCGTGAGGGAAGATCCCGAATTTATGTCATGACAGCTTTTGGAACTGACCAGCGCCGTCTGCTGGTTTTACCCGGTGAGCAGCGTACCCCCAAGTGGTCGCTTAACATTTCACCCTAGCGGTATGCCGTATTGAACACGGATTAATCAAAGAAGGAGGAGAAAAAACATGAGGAAAAACGGTTGGTTGGCAATTTTGATGGTCATGGTTTTACCCGCATTGCTGTTCACGGTTTCTTGCGCGAAAAAGTCGGTGGAAGCTGCTCCGGCGGTAACGCAACCGTCGACCACCCCCACGGATAGCGCCCAGGACAAGGCTGAAAGGGATCGCCTTGCCGCGCAAGCCGCTGCCATGAACGAAGCCTTCAAGGCCTTCAGCGCCCAGGACATCAGTTTTGACTTCGACAGCTCGGCCCTGCGGCCGGATGCGCAGCAGATTCTGAAGTCCAAGGCGGCCTTGATGCAGGCCAATCCAGAAGTCAAGGCCGTTATCGAAGGACATTGCGACGATCGTGGCACCGATGCTTACAACATGGCCTTGGGCGAACGTCGCGCGGATTCAGCAAGGGCCTTCTTGGTCAATTTGGGTATTGCGGCCAAAAGGCTGTCCACCATCAGCTACGGCGAAGAAAAACCGCTTGATCTGGGCGGCACCGAAGCTGCTTATGCCAAGAATCGCCGCGCCCATTTCGTGAACCAGTAGATCAAAGGTTTTCATTGATTTTAAAACGACACCTCCATCTGGCCCTATGCTGGATATCGTAAGACACACCTTGTTAAGTTATTGTTGATTGCATACGGAACGGCAGCCGGTGGGAAGCACACGCCGGCTGCCGCTATTGCAAACCTCCTTTCGTCCGAATCATTCGGTGCGGATGATCAAAGCAACGCCAAATTGGTTGTGACATAATGAAAACCATATCGCTTGCAATCTTAGGGCTTATCGTTTGCTGCTGGCTGAACGGCTGTGCCAACCAGAAGGATGTGATCATTCTGGACGAGCGCTTAATGGTTCTGGAGCGCCAGAACCAGGAGGCACAAAAGAGAATCAGCAACGAATTGGATCGCTTCGGCAAGTCCAACCAGAGTGCCGAAACAGAGCTGCGCGGTCAATACGCCGGCATTTATGCCAATATGGAAAAGCTTCAGCAGGACACGCGCATGCTTTCCGGTCAAATCGAAGAGATTTCCCATCAGATGGATCGCAAGGCTTCAGCCAGCGAGGGCGACCTGAAGACGCGACTGGACAAGATGGAAGAGCGTCTGGCACAGATCGAACGCTATCTAAATATGGAATCTTCCGGTGGCAAGATTCCGGTGGCCGGTAAAGCCGGGGGGGGCACCACCGCCGGCCCTCCGGAAAGTGGCGCCAAGGAGCTTACGGCCGAGCAGATGTATGCGGCGGCCAAACAGGCTTTCGATGGCGGCCAGATGGAGAAGGCCCGGCAGGGCTTTCAGCAGATGCTCAAAACCTATCCCAAATCGGAAGATGCCGACAATGCCCAGTTTTGGATCGGGGAAACCTACTTCAACGAAAAATGGTACGAAAAAGCCATCCTGGAATACCAGGCCGTCATTGAAAAATTCCCCAAAGGCAACAAAGCGTCGGCGGCCATGCTCAAGCAGGGGTATGCCTTTATTAAGCTCAACGACAAAGCCAACGCACGCTTGATTCTAAAGGAGATTGAGAAAAAATATCCCAAAAGCAATGAAGCAAAAATCGCCGCCGAGAAGCTAAAAGAGTTATAGGGTTATAGGATTGATGGCGTCGATGCCGGCCGGTGGGCATACGATCATGTGGAAAGGTCGACCATCGCTTGAAGTAGACAAGCCATGAGCATCAAGGTTGTGGGCGTTGATCCCGGCATGGCCGCCACCGGAATAGGTATCGTTACGGGCAGCATCCATAAAGTGACCGCCTATGCTTTTGGTACCGTAAAAACCCCCTCCCACGCCACTCCGGGATTTCGCCTGGAGCGGATTTACTCCCGCCTGAGCGCTTTGATCAAAGATGAAAAGCCTGACCTTATGGTCATCGAAGATGTCTTCTCCCTCGACAAATACCCCCAATCGGGCATTGCCCTCGGAAAAGTGTGCGGAGTTATTCTGCTGGCCGCTCAGCAGGCCGGTATCGATGTGCGACCCATTGCCGTTCGAGAGGCCAAACAAGTACTCACCGGGAACGGCAACGCAAGCAAAGAGCAACTCGAACAAGCGGTTCGACGCTCCCTGAACTGCGCCGACCCCATTCGGCCTTATCATGCCTCGGACGCATTGGGACTTGCTCTCATCGGACTGTTTCGTTATGCTGGCCATCAAATGGATCGCAAAGCGGGCTTATCCAATGAAAAGAGAACCGAATGATCGCCTACATGGAAGGACGATTGCTGAAAAAAGAGGCCGATCGCATTTTGCTGCTCGCCAACCAAGTGGGGTATGAAATCATGGTCCCGGCTTTTGTGCGCGAAACGCTGAATGCAAAAAAAGTTGGCGATGAAGTGGCGTTGCACATCTACTGGCATCAAACCGAGCACCAACCCAAGCCGGTGTTGATCGGTTTTCATCTGGAAGCTGAAAAAGAGTTTTTTCAGCATTTTATTTCGGTGGATGCCATCGGCCCGATCAAAGCGGCCAAGGCCATGACCCTTTCCGTTCGTGAAATCGCTGATGCCATTGAATCGGGTGATTTGGATCGATTGAAATGCTTGAAAGGTATCGGCCCCCGCAGCGCCCAGAAAATCATCGCAACCTTGCGAGGCAAAGTCGGCAAGTTCGCCCTGATCCGCAAAGAGGAGACGCCGGGCGATCCCGCGCCGGAAGATTTCATTCAACCGGTCTTGGAGGTGCTGGTGGTCCAGTTGGGACATAAGCCGGTGGATGCCAAGCGCATGATCTCCCAGGCGCTTAAACGCAATACCGATATCGATACACCCGAGGCGCTTTTTGAAGAGGTGTACCGGGGTGAAAAAGCATCAAAATGAAGTCAATCACCTGTAGGGTGCGGCGGTTATGAACGAGGATCTGCTTACGCGCGGTTCCACTGCTCTGGGCATTGTGGACAGCTCATGTCGCCTCGATGACGAGGGACCTGAACTCCCCTCCTTGCGACCCGAACGTCTGGAGGATTACGTGGGGCAGCGTGAAGTGGTCGATACCCTGAAAATAGCCATCGAGGCGGCCCTGTTTCGTGGCGAGCCACTGGAACACGTGCTTTTTCATGGACCGCCCGGATTGGGTAAAACCACCTTGGCCCATATCATTTCCCAGGAGATGGGCGGACGGCTCACCGTGACCTCCGGCCCGGCCATGGAAAAGGGCGGCGACCTGATCGGTATTCTCACCCATCTGGAGGAGGGTGATATTTTGTTTATCGATGAAATCCATCGCATGCCCAAAACCGTAGAAGAGTTCCTCTATCCGGCCATGGAGGATTACGCGGTGGATTTTGTTTTCGATAAAGGTATTCATGCCCGCAGTCATCGTTACCGGCTCCATCGCTTTACCTTGGTGGGGGCCACCACCCGCGTGGGACTTCTTTCGGCGCCCCTGCGGGACCGCTTCGGACTGTTCCGCAGTCTTGACTTCTATGCCGCCGAAGATCTGGTGCAAATTATCCGGCGCTCGGCGCATATTCTGGATGTGGCCATCGATGATGATGGCGCCCATGTCTTGGCCCTTCGATCGCGGGGCACGCCGCGTATTGTCAATCGTTTGCTCAAAAGAGTGCGGGACTATGCCCAGGTGCGCGGTGACGGTCGCATCAACCGGCCCATCGTGGAGGCGGCCTTGGCCCTGGAGGGTATCGACGAGAAAGGGTTGACCGGCCTGGACCGGCGCTATTTGAAGACCATTATCGATTACTACCATGGCGGTCCGGTGGGGATCGAAGCGATTGCCGCCACTTTGCAGGAGGAAGCCGATACGCTGGTGGATGTCGTCGAGCCCTTCCTGTTGAAAATGGGATTGGTGGTGCGTACTTCATCGGGACGCAAGGCCTCGGAAGATGCATACCGCCATCTGGGGTATGCGGTTCAGAAGAAAATGTGTTAGCGGTTTGCCGCCTCCGATCAGCAAAACCTCAAATGGTTGAGGCTCATGGCCATCATTACACTGCTGACCGATTTTGGAACTCAGGATGAATATGTGGCGGTTGTCAAAGGTGTCATCCTGGGCATCAACCCGACGGTTACCCTGGTGGATATCAGCCATGATGTGCCACCCCAGGGGGTCGGCCAAGCAGGGGATATGCTCAAAGCGGCCTTCGCCTGGTTCCCCCAGGGCACTATTCATGTGGCGGTGGTGGACCCGGATGTCGGCGGACGGAGGGCCATTCTGGCCGCGAGCCTTGGCGGACATCTATTTATGGCCCCAGACAATGGATTGCTGACCGCCGTCTGCGCAGACCAACCGCCGGACAGCTTAGTGCGTGTGGAAAACAGTCGCCTTTTTTTGCATCCGGTCAGCGCCACGTTCCATGGACGCGATATCTTTGCCCCGGTCGCGGCGCACCTGTCCCTGGGTATGGCAATGAGCGAGCTTGGCCCCAGCATCTGTTTTTCAGGAGCGATGCGTCTGGAGCGAAAAGAGCCCGTGGAAATCCCCGGGCGTGATATCATCGGGCAAGTGGTCGGCACAGATCATTTCGGGAATTTACGTACGAATATCGATGCCCGGATGCTGGACCGGATGCATGAGCGATATCCGGGTCGGGGGTTGGTGATCCATATCGGGGCGCATCGCATCGAGGGTGTGTCGCGTCACTACGCGCAAAAGAAGACGGACGGTTTGATCGCTCTGGTGAGTAGCCGCAACCAATTGGAGATCGCCGTGAACGGCGGCAGTGCCGCTCAGCTGTTTCCAAAGCCCGTCGGCTTGGAAGTTCGTGTAACAGTATAAACCGTGTGGGTGCAATGACCATGGCGAAATCACAACGCAACAAATCGGAAACCGGATTGCTTGGTAAAGGGCAGCGTTACTGGAGCATTATGCTGGTGGGCGAGCATGGCCGTGTAATTCCCTTTCGGCGTTTCAAGGAGATCGCCATCGCGGTGATCGGCCTCGCTTCTTTGAGTCTGGCGGCGCTGGTTGTGATCGCTTATCTCTATATGCAACAGGGCAAAACAATCGGCCGGCTTCAAGGCGATCTGGACGCCGCACAGCGCCAGGCCGCCCTGTTGAA
>JBAQGR010000561.1:0-4942 GCA_049287895.1 Desulfatitalea sp. | reverse complement strand
TCGTAAAAAGTCCCCGAGGCGTCACTCCCGCGTAGGCGGGAGTCCAGAAACACTTGAAAAGACTGGATTCCCGCCTGCGCGGGAATGACGTTAACGGGCACCGAGACACTTTTTACGAGTCCATCATTTCTAGTACGGATCGTCAATTGCTGCGCGAGCGCGTTTGTGGTAAGCATCCACGGTCACGGTAGACGTCGCCCGCATCTATTATTATAATGACAGGTCCTTCTCATTTTCCCGTGCCCCAAGGAGACACGCCAAGGATGCCCAAAATCAAAATCGCCATTGTTGGGGTGGGAAACTGTGCCAGTGCCCTGGTTCAGGGCATTCACTATTATGCGGACAAGTCGCCGCAACACGCCATCGGGTTGATGCATTGGAATATCGGGGGCTACGCGCCCCACGCCATCGAAGTGGTAGCGGCCTTTGATATCGATACGCGCAAGGTGGGCCAGGACTTGAGCCAAGCGATTTTTGCGCCGCCCAACTGCACCACCACCTTTTGCCGGGAGATCCCCGCCAGCGGCACTATTGTCGCCATGGGTCGTATTCTGGATGGATTTTCGGCGCATATGCGCGATTACGATCTTCGGCGCACCTTTGCGCCCGCCGACCTTCCCCAGCCGGAGCACGCCGATGTGGTCCGCATCTTAAAAAGCAGCGGCGCCGAGGTGTTGCTAAACTATCTACCCGTAGGGTCTGAGCAGGCCAGTCGGTTTTACGCCGAGTGCGCCCTGGAAGCCGGCGTGGCCTTGATCAACAACATCCCGGTCTTCATCGCCAGCGACCCCCAATGGGCGGACCGCTTTGCCCGCAAAGGGGTTCCCATCATCGGCGACGACATCAAATCCCAGCTGGGCGCCACCATCACCCACCGCGTGCTCACCGACCTGTTCAAAAAGCGCGGCGTGAAGCTGGAGCGCACCTACCAGCTCAACACCGGCGGCAACACCGATTTTCTCAATATGCTCAACCGAAATCGGCTCTCGTCCAAGAAAAAATCCAAAACCGAAGCCGTGCAATCGGTCACGGCCCACCGCCTGGACGACGAGAATATCCACATCGGTCCCAGCGACTATGTCCCCTGGCAAAACGACAACAAAGTGGCCTTTATCCGCATGGAAGGACGCTTGTTCGGGGATGTGCCCATGAATCTGGAGATGCGGCTTTCGGTGGAGGATTCACCCAATTCGGCCGGGGTGACCATCGATGCCATCCGCTGCGCCAAGCTGGCTCTGGATCGGGGATTGGGGGGCGTTCTGGAAGGACCCTCGGCCTATTTCTGCAAGCACCCGCCGCGGCAATTCACCGATGACGAGGCCCACCGCATGATCGAGGCGTTTGTGCGGCCAGAGCACGGCGGCGCGAATTGATTCAGGCCAATGTAAAATCTTCGCCGCACATAGGGATTCCAAAACTTTCAATCGGGTTCAAGATCAAGGCGGGGTGAGGTGGCCAACCGCAGGAATACATGTAGTATTTCGAGGATTGGCCACCTTGCCCCAACGCAGATATTGAGCCCGAGGGGAAGTTTTGCAATTACCTACTTCGGTCGCCGGCCGATGGCGTAGCTCACCTCCACCTTATCCTTGGAACCATCGTCGATCTTCAGCGCCCTCTGTCCGAGTGCGATCCCCACGGTCAGGCGCCCCGAAGTCTCCAAATTCTCCAGATGGATCTTTTCGGTGTAGACGGTACTGACCTGATCCAGAATGCGCTGCACCCCGACCACCTTGATCCTGGCCGGTGTCACCGAGACGCTCTCCAGGATCAGGCCTTCGGGCAAGGCCCCCACCCAGTCCACCTGCACGGAGACCTCTTCGGCCGTCGGCACATCCAGAGAGACTTTCACTTCGGCGGGTTCAATGCGGTTCAGACGCATACCGGGCGGCAACGTGATGTTTTCGCTGGAAAGCGTGAAATTGTTCTGACCGTTGACCGCATTGCTCAAGTCCAGCTTGGCTTTCACCTGGTCGGAGCGCAGCGAACCGATCAGGGCGCCGGAACCGCTCAGGTACAGACGAACCGCGTTGATGGAAGTGGAGTGAATTTGCATGCGCGGATCGCGGTTCAGGTATTCCAAGGGCACCTCGACGCTGGTCAGCGTCTCCATCCCTTTGGCGAAACTGAACCACACGCCGCCCATGCACAGTAAACAAATCACCGCGGCGGCGGTCAGCTCCCTGCGCTCGCGCTGCATACCTTCGCTGCCGGGATCGCGGATCGCGCCCAAATGCTCGGTCAAGGCGATCTCCAGCGCGACGTTATCGCAAATAGGGGTAATGCTGCCGCCCTTGACCGCCACCACTTCGCCGCGTTCTTCGGACACCACAATGATCAGCGCGTCGCTGTGTTCGGCCAAGCCGGCGGCGGCCCGGTGCCGGGTACCATAATACTTGGGCAGATCATCACGCAGACTCAAGGGCAGGATGCCGCCCACGCGGGTGACCTGGTTGCCCTGAATCAGGGCCGCGCCGTCATGCACCGGGTTGCCGTTCCAGAAGATCGACACGAGCATCTCCTTGGAGACCAGGCCGCCCCAGGTGACCCCGCCCTGGATAATTTCATTCAAATCTTCCTTGCCGGGAAACACCATCAGCGCCCCGATGCGTTTGCGCGCCAGTTCATAAACCCCCTGGACCACGGCATCGATGGGCGCAACTTCACTTTTCTGGGGAAACTCCCACAACAGGGCGCGCAGGTTCTTGGCTTGCAGCACGTTGCGGATCTCGTTACGAAAAACGATAATGATGATCAGCGCCGCACCGGCGATGATCCCTTGCAAGGCCCAACTCGTGACAATCAGACCCACGTACAAGGCCGTGCGTTGAAATATCCACAACAAGGCGATACCGGCCAGGACGCGGATCACATTGGTGCCGCGAAACAGCACGTAGAGGCGAAAAAGGATGTAACTGTTCAGCAGTACATCGACGACATCTTGCCATCGGATGGAGAGCAGAAAAGAGAAAAATGGGTTCATGCCAACGCTGCCTGTCGAGGCCTGCCCCGCCGCAGGTACCCCATGGCACTGCCGCGGGCGGCCCCTGCGCTTTTAGGGAGAGCCGATTTGCCATCCAAAGTGCGCACGGCGCTCAATCGATAACGCTGAAACGCAATGTTTTGATCAATTGGGCCTGGGCATTCCAGACCTCCACCCGCCAGGGGCCTTTATCCTCCTCGCGCAGCTGGATGCTGCTGTAGGTGGCCCACTTGGGGGACTTGATCGTCAAGCGTTTGGTGGTGACCAGCTCATCGCGCCGATACCACTTATGGTCGACTACCGTTGTTTCCGGCACACCATCAAACAATGTGTAACACGAGATCTTGCCGGCGTTGATGGAGAAGGCTACCGAAATAAATTTCGGCTCGTAGCCGTCGATGGATTCGCACATCACGGCACGGATCAATCGAACCGTCCGCGCAACGGGCTCCGGGGGAGCTTCGGCCGCGTGCGCGGGGGTCACCTGGCCCACTGCCGGACCCATCAGCAGGAGAATAAAAAAAAGTCGCCGCAGCATGGCGGCACAACCCGGAAATTGAACCCTAATTATGGTTGCTTCGGTCGTCATGTGCCCATTACTAACGAAATCAGCCTATTTTGCAAGGAAAAAGGTGACCGCGCAACAGTAAGGCGCCACGATCGCGGTACGGAATCGGATAGCATGACAGAAACGGATGGAAAGCAATGCGGGGATGGTGCTGTTGGCGGCATCGGCGGTGCCGCCGCGGGTTGATCAGGGACGTCGCAGCAAGTCCGCCAAGGTTTTTTCGATGATAACCTCCTTGTTGGTGCTGCGTTCGTGGATCAACTGGATGATGCTCTTATCCACTACCCACCCGAATCCAAGCTCGTCGAAGAAGATGATCTCTTTCTTGTACATGGGAAGGTGACCTCCTGAGTGTGGTTGAGCAAACCTTTGGCCAAAACCAGACTTTTCCGGGTGCCCCGCCACAGTGGCGCTTCAATCTTAATATCGCCCATCGGCGGATGATCTTTAGCCGATTCAACGAGTTCATTTGACATCGGTTCGCGGTACACCTTAAAATGCCTTTCAAATCACCGGCCCAATGGCCTGACGGCTTGAGAGCGGATGAAAGGAGCAACAGGGTGGATTTGGATCGTACCGATTCGCGCACGGCTTTACGGGAACGGCGGACCATCTGGGGCTGGGCTTTTTACGATTGGGCCAACTCCGCCTTTGCCACGACGGTCATGGGGGTCTTTTATCCGATTTTTTTCAAACAGCAGTGGAGTGATGGGGTAGACACCAACCTGAGCACCGCCCGCCTGGGATTCGGCCATGCCGCGGCCAGCTTGCTGGTGGCGGTCATGGCGCCGGTATTGGGCGCCGTCGCCGACCAGAGCGGCCGGCGCAAACGGTTTCTCATGAGCTTCACCTACCTGGGCGTGGCGCTGACCATGGTCCTGGCTTTTATTCCCAAGGGTCAGTGGCTCCTGGCGATGCTGAGCTATGGCGCTGCCTACGTCGGTTTTGCCGGTGCCATCATCTTTTACGACGCCCTGCTGCCCCAGGTAGCCCCCGCGGAACGGTTGGACCAGGTCTCGAGTCTGGGGTACTCCCTCGGCTATCTGGGCGGCGGATTGCTGCTGCTGCTCAATGTGGCCATGACCCTCAAACCGCAACTGTTCGGCATCGCCGATGCCGGCCAGGCCGTGCGCCTGTCGTTTGTCAGCGTGGCTGTCTGGTGGGGTCTGTTCGCCTTGTTGACCTTTTTCTGGCTACCGCCGGACCCCATCGGCCAACGTCCGCCCTTCGGCCGGCAGCTCGCTGCCGGATGGGGCCAACTCATGGCCACCTTCCGTAAAATACGCCGGCTCAAAACCGCCTTTCTCTTTTTGGCGGCCTATTGGTGCTATATCGACGGCGTCGATACGATCATCAAAATGGCCGTGGACTTCGGCATGTCCCTGGGATTC
>JBAQGR010000560.1:0-4434 GCA_049287895.1 Desulfatitalea sp. | reverse complement strand
TGACCAGATCCTCTACTTCGTCCTTGGTCTTGAGCGCCAGGCCGATACCGGTCAACACCCCTTTCTTGAGCAAATCTAACATAAAACCCCTCCTTGGGAAGAATAGGTATTGTTTTTGATGGGTTATCTAATAGGTAGCATTAAAAGCGCCAAGTTTAAAGTGTAAAGATGAAAGTGCGTAGGAGCGGGTTTCAAACCCGCCCGCAATCTACTGAAAAAGAGGCTTGACTGTGAACTCTAAGTTGCCTACCTTGACGGCGATAATCTTACGGTATATTCATCTTATACGACTGGAAGAGGGCTACTATCATGGCGTTCACGATAGCATTGGCGGGAAAAGGCGGCACCGGCAAGACCACCATGGCCGGTTTGCTGATCAAGTATCTGGTGGCCAAAGGGAAAACCCCCATTCTGGCAGTGGATGCGGATGCCAACGCCAACCTCAATGAAGTGCTGGGCCTGCAAGTGAGGGATACCCTGGGCCAGGCCCGGGAGGATATGAAAAAGGGCCAGGTGCCCCAGGGCATGACCAAGGATGTGTTCATGTCCATGCGGCTGGAAGAGGCCGTGGCCGAAGAAAATGGGTTCGATCTGATCGTCATGGGCCAGCCCGAAGGGGCGGGGTGCTACTGCGCGGCCAACAGTCTGCTGACCAACTGCCTGGAGCGGCTGGTGGGCAACTACGCTTACGTGGTAATGGACAACGAAGCCGGAATGGAGCACATCAGCCGTCTGACCACCAACAACGTGGACGTTCTGCTGATCGTGACCGATACCTCCCGGCGCGGCTTGCAGGCCGGTCTGCGCATTCATAAGCTGGCGCATGAATTGAATATCGGCGTGAAGAAAAGCTATTTGATCATCAACCGGGCCAAGTCCGCGCCGGGGGCCGATGTGCTGGATCTGATCGGCCAGGATGGTTTGCAGTTGGCCGGCACCGTGCCCGACGACGATACCGTCTACACCTTCGATCTCAAAGGCCGGCCGACCATCGAGATCGATCCGGACAATGCGGCGGTGAAGGCGGCTTTCGCCATTTTCGACAAGATCATGGCGTGAAGCGGCTGCCGCGCAAAGCAGGGGACACGCAATGAAAAGAACCGGATTTCTTTACGATCCACGTTATTTGTTGCACGATACCGGCCCCTACCATCCCGAGCGCTCCGAGCGGCTGGAGGCCATCCATCAGGGTATTAAAGACGCGGGCCTGCTGCCCCAGTTGACCCAGGTTCCCGCGCGCCTGACGGACATGAAGTGGGTGCAGACCGTGCACACCATGGAGTATATCCGCCGTTTCGAAGAGATCTGCCTGGGAGGCCGCAGCACCTTGGACTGCGAAGACAATCAGATGTGCCGCGATACATATGAAACAGCGCAACTGGCCGTCGGAGGGGTTCTGGAAGCCGCGCGCATGATCATGGCCAACGAGATCGACAACGCCTTCTGCGCCGTGCGCCCGCCGGGCCACCATGCCGAGCGCGGCGAAGCCATGGGGTTCTGCTACTTCAACAATGTGGCCATCGCCGCGCGTTACCTGCAAATGGAGTGGAAGGTCCAGCGGGTGGGGATCGTCGATTTCGATGTGCACCATGGCAACGGGACCCAGCATATCTTCGAGCAGGATCCCACGGTCTTCTACTACTCGATTCATCAGCACCCCTCGTTTGCCTATCCGGGCACCGGCCGGGAATTCGAGATGGGCTCGGGCCAGGGGTATGGTTTTACCAAGAATTCACCGGTGCTGCCCGGCAGCAGCGACGACGAGTATCAGCGCCTGTTGGAAAAAGATCTGCTGCCGGCCTTCAAATCGTTTGTGCCCGAGGTGATTATCGTCTCTACCGGTTTCGATGCCCACAAGGACGACGATATGGCCGACATGCGCGTGACCACCGAAGGATTTGCCTGGATCATGCGCGCCATCATGAAGATGGCCGAAGCGTATTCACACGGCCGGGTGCTTTCCGTCCTGGAGGGCGGGTACTCGTTGGATCGGCTTCCCGAACTGGGGGCCGGTCATGTGAAGATTTTGCTGGATGCCTAACCCGCGCCCGGCGCGGCCGACCGAAGGAGGAGCGACAATGTTTGTAAGCCAATCCATGACACGCAAAGTCATCACCGTTACCAAGGAGACCCCCTTGCTGGAAGCCCAGGCCCTGATGGTCCAGCACAACATCCAGCACCTGCCCGTGGTAGCGTCCGACAACCGCCTCGTGGGGATTGTCACCGATCGCGACATCCGCAGCGCGCTGCCCTACCACCTGGCCAAGGGTGATGCCACCCCTGGCGAGCGTGAAAAATACGCCCACCTGAAGGTGTCCGAATTCATGAGCGCCTCTCCGGCGACCATCTCCCCCACCGACACGCTGCCGGACGCCCTGTTGCTGGTTCAGAAGAAGCGGGTGGGCGCCTTCCCGGTGGTCGATCAGGAAGGCAAGTTAAGGGGCATCATCTCGGTGCGCGATCTGCTGCGTGCCTTCATCAACGTGCTCGGCATCGGCGAGCCGGGGACCCTGCTGTGCGTCCTGGTCGATGACAAGGTCGGCCAGCTCAAGCGCATCGTCGATGCCATCACCGAAGAGAAGATATCCTTCGGCAGCGTGCTGGTGGCGCGCTATTGGGAAAAGGACAAACGCGCCGTATTTCCTTACCTGCTGACCAACAACGTGATCCGCGTCAAGAAGAAGCTCCAGGAGATGGGGTTCACGTTGCTGGACCCGATGAAGTGGTATCTGGATCAGATGCCCAAGAGTGAATGACGTTTAACGCCCCATACCAGCCGCCTTACAAAGAGCTCTGCATTTACTACCTCAAGGGGCGTATTATCGGCGATCCCATCGTCGGCGACGAAGATTTCATCGGCAACTGGGAAGAGGCGGAGGATTCGTTTCTCTTCTTCAAGCAACCGGATGACGGCCGGGTTCAGGCACTGCTCGCTCAGCAACCCCACCTGGCGTTGCTGGACCGCTTCGAGATGACCTACGAAGAGTGGCAGGGCGGGACCATGGAACCCATTCGCGCCGGTCGTCTGCGAGTAGTGCCCGCCTGGCATGCCGAAGCGGCGGCCCTTGCCGGGGGCGATATTCTCCTGGACCCCGGCGTGGTGTTCGGCACCGGCACCCATCCCACCACTTACGACTGTCTTACGGCCCTGCAACTGGCCTTCGATGCCCGGCCGGTGGCCGAGGTGCTCGATCTGGGGACCGGCACGGGCCTGCTGGCCCTGGCCGCGGCGCGCCTGGGGGCCCGGAGGGTGCTGGCCGTAGACCTGAATCGCCTGGCGGCTCAGACTGCCCGGGTGAACGTGCGGACCAACGGCATGGACCATCGGGTCTTGGTGGTTCAAGGCAACGCCATTAATTTCATGGACTTATCCAACGATCTTATGGTATCCAATATCCATTACGAGGTGATGCGGCACCTGGTGGTCGCCGATGGATTCGCCGCTCAGAAGCAGTTCATCTTATCGGGACTGCTGCGGACCCAGGCGCGGGAGATCGAGTACCAGTTGCGGCGACAGCCGGTGGAGATCCTGCGCAAGTGGGAGCATGAGCACACCTGGTTCACCTACTATGGACGGAGCACGCGTTCGCGCGGCACCGACGCACAAGGGGGCGCATGATTATACGCTGCTGGGGATCGAGAGGATCCATTCCGGTGTCGGGCAGTGAGTACATCAAGTACGGCGGCGACACTACCTGTCTGGAGATCCGTACCCGCAGCGATGACATCATCATCGTGGATGCCGGCACGGGCATCCGCCGCCTGGGCAATGAACTGCTCAAGGAGGGGCGCTACCAGTACAATTTTCTGCTCACCCACGGCCACTGGGATCACCTGATGGGGTTTCCCTTCTTCAAACCCCTGTTTCTCGAACATCCCGAGATCCGCATGCACCGGGGGCCGTTTCACAAGAAGTTCATGGAAGGCATGTTTGCCAAGGTCATGGCCCCGCCCAACTTCCCGGTGCGTTATTCCGATCTGAAAGCCAAGATCATCTACCAGGAGGGCAGCCGCGATCGCTTCGAGATCGGCTCGGTCACCGTCATCCCCATTCAGATCAGCCATCCCAACACCGGCAAAGGGTACAAATTCATCGAAGACGGCAAGAGCTTTGTCTTTTTGACCGACAACGAGTTGGGCTTCGTCCACCCGGGCGGCTTGCCCTCGGTCGACTATCTCGAGTTCTGCCAGGGCGCCGATTTACTGCTTCACGACGCCGAATACACCCCGCAGGAGTACAAGCTGCTCATCGAATGGGGCCACAGCTCCTACATGGATGTTCTGGAGTTGTCCTTCCGGGCGGGCGTCCGACGGCTGGGCCTGTTCCACCTGAACCAGGAGCGCACCGACCAGGAGGTGGACGAAATGGTGACCGCCTGCCGCAAGATCATCGCCGAACGCCGCATCACAATGGAGTGTTTCGCCGTCAGTTCG
>JBAQGR010000559.1:0-4601 GCA_049287895.1 Desulfatitalea sp. | reverse complement strand
GTTACGTACCAACCTGTTCCCTTGAGGTGAAAGGCGTTCTGGGAGATGAGCTTGTGCAGTTTTCCGGAACAGTGATTGCATTTGGTCCGCGGTTTGTCGGTGATTTTTTGCAAAATCTCTTCGACCCTGCCGCATTGATCACATTGATACTCGTAGATCGGCATTTCCTGAACAACCTCCTTCTGCGTCCTTTCCCGGCAAGCTTTAAGAGCCCGTCAAACGCTCTGTCCGCAATCCAATCAATAACAATTACAATGTGTTGGTTATTGCTGATACTTCGGATGAAAATTTGGCCAAATATAGTGTAATTGTGAGAATTGTCAAGGCGTCCGGGCTTATAAAAAGCGGTTCCCGGGATCATCGGAGAATCAAAATGGGGGTTTGGGACTATGGGTCGCTCAAATTTTCAAGCGGTGTTCGCCAGCAGTGATAGTAGTCGATGACGGCATCGATACCCGGCAGGCGGAGATTGGTTAGTATTTGGTGGGTGATGTCATGGACGCGATGTTCCTCCGCCAGCTTTTCATTGGATGAGGCGTTGAAATTTTGTAAAAATTTGCTGAAGCGGACGATATGTACCAGTTCGTGAACAATCACATAAAGGCAAAAGGGCAAGAGCGCCAATCCATTTGCAGCGCTGATCGTCGCTAAAATCGCATGGTCCTGGAGGCAGATCTTATAGAAGTCATAGGCTTCCGATCCCAGGGTGGAACCTTTGCGCTGGCCTTCATAGCGGATGATCTGGGCAAAGGGGCCATCCACAATCTCCGCCGGTGTCAGATCGGCCAGCGTTTTGACATCAAATTTGGGGCGTAACCACTGGCTGGCGGACATTTTAAAAAAGTTGCTCACCATCTCTTCGGCCATGGTGACCGCTTGATTGATGCTTTGGATTTGATCAGAATCAAAGGGCTGCCGGTTTGTTGGATTGTCCATGATGCGCCCATAACACACATGCATAACGATATCAAGCAGGTAAGCAGCACATCCACTCGGCGCGGTGTGCTGGCCCCTGGGATGGTTTCATGGCCGGCAACAACGCGCAACGGGTTGCCTGGACAGATAAAAAGCTGTGGACAACACGCGCGCAAGGGTGCTATGAAAGCGGGCAAAAATGAGGCGAGAGGGGGTGATCCATTGGGCAGCGTCATCAAAAAGCGCAGAAAAAAGATGAGAAAACATAAACATCGCAAGCTGTTGGCTCGTACGCGACACCAGCGTAGAAAGGGTAAATAATGGTCGTTGCGATTGAGGCGGACAGCAGGCAATAAAAAAAGCACCGTTGATAGTGATCGATCTAACCCACGGTGCTTTTTTGTTTTCTGGGGTGATACACCCGCTATTTCGCGTCTGAATAGTCTTTCAAGTACTTGAACATGTCCGAATTGGTGGAAAAGACCAAACTACTCTCTTTGTCCAAGGACTCCCCGTAGATTTCGAGCGTCCTGGTAAAAGAATAGAACTCGGGATCGGCGCCGAAGGCCTGCGCATAAAGGCGTGTGGCCTCGGCATCCGCCTTGCCTTTGATCTCCTGGGCCTTTCGGTATGCTTCGGATTCGATCTGCTTCAAATCCCGTTCTTTGTCGCCACGGATCTTCTGGGCCTCGCCCAATCCTTCCGAACGAAATTTCTCCGCAATCTGTTTGCGTTCGGCGATCATGCGGCCGTAAACCGATTGGCGGACCTCTTCCACATAGTCGATACGTTTGATTTTGACATCCACGAGCTCAATGCCGAAGCTTTCCAGCTTATTGCGCGCCTGATCGAGGATCATGTCGTCGATTTGGTTGCGGCCTACGGAGATGGTGTAGGAGATCGGTTTGTCTTTGCGGATGTCTTCCATGCCTATTTCAAAGATATCCATTTCGCGATTGGTATTGCGTACCGCTTCGATGAGCGGGTTGGAAGTAATCAGGTTGCGCACGGCTGGGTCGATGATTTCGTTGAGCCGGTTGGTGGCCAGTCTGGCGTCGGTTCCGATGGATTCGAAAAAACGCACGGGGTTGACAATCTTCCAACGGGCAAAGGGGTCCACCCAGATGTAGGTCTTGTCTTTGGTGGGGACTTGGCCGGGCTCGCCATTCCACGCTTGCAGGTTTTTGGGATAAGAAATGGCATTTTCAAAAAAAGGAATTTTAAAATGCAGCCCCGGTTCTAAAACAACGCGGTTGACCTTGCTGAAAAGGGTGATCACCACCTGCTCGGTCTCATCTACGGTATAGGCACACGACAGCCCCACAATAACGACAATCAAGGCCAAGATGGCTGTGACGACTTTGATGTTCATTTCTCGACACCTTTCTGTTCCTTGCCCAAGTTCAGAAGAGGCAGCAAGTTTTTCTGATCCTCATCGACGATATATTTGGGGCCGAGTTTAGGCAGGAGCCCCTTCATGGCCTCCAGGTAGAGACGGCGCTTGGTGACGTCCTTGGCTTTGGTGTATTCGGAATAGACCGCGCTGAAGCGGGCAGCATCACCCTTGGCGCGATTGGTGCGGTCGAGCGCATATCCTTCGCTCGCCTTGATGGTCCGTTCGGCTTCACCCCGGGCGGCCGGTATGGCCTTGTTGTAATCTTCCTTGGCTTGGTAGATCATTTTCTCCTTTTCCTGGGTGGCCTGGTTGACCTCGTTGAACGACTGTTGGACCGGTGTGGGCACATTGGTGCGTTTGAGCTCCACATTGACCACCAGCAATCCGGTGTCGGCCTGGTCCAGTTCAACTTGTAATACCTGCTTGGCCTCGTCGGCGATCTCCTGGCGTTTGGTGATCACCTCGTTGATACTGCGGTCACCCACCACCACGCGCATGCTGGCTTCGGAGAGATCTCTGAGCAGGCCTTTTACATCCTTGACCTTGAAAAGAAACTTGAATGGGTCCTTTACTCTGTACTGGACGATCCAGGGGACGACGGCGACATTCAGGTCGCCGGTGAGCATGAGCGCCTCACTGGCGTCTCCGGAGTCGGCGATGGAACGCTCGCGCGTTTCCGATCGGTCCGATTGCAAGCCGAACTCTTCCCGAAAAACTTTTTCAATAAAAATTTTGCTGACGCGTTCGATACCGAACGGCAGTTTGAAGTTCAAACCGGGTTGCGCGGTACGCTCAAATTTCCCAAATCGCTGAATTACTCCGACAGAACCCGTTTCGATGGTAAAGAAGCACGAGTATCCGATGGCGGCGACTATTATAATGATCCCCAAGATGAGGGTTCCGCCGGGGAGTTTCACATTTTTGATTTGCTTCAGGACATCCTCCATATGGGGCGAAGGTCCGCCTTTCTGCTGCTGTTGATTCAATTTTTCCCAATCCCAGGCCATGGTTACGTCACCTGCTCCTTCTACTCTGTTGTATAGGCTTAGGGTTGATAAAACGGCGCGGTCTCAAACTTGCGTTCAATCGTGCCTGCATGTCCGCGTGATAGGCGGATTACTAATAATAAAATCAAGCTGTTTCAAAATGAGCTCTTAATTTAAGGCGACGCCCGGTGGAAGTCAAGGAAAAACGTCCGCCCCCAGCAAGGGATGCATTCAGTGCTTGTTCAGACATTCTGCTCTGTGAATACCCGCTGTTTAGATTATTTCATCCGCGCACTATTGATCAAAATTATCAAAGGACCATAGTTCTGCTTGACATACGGCGTCCACTCTCTGGTAAGAAGGGGAATATTCTAAAGCATGCCGCCCCGGCGATGGCCAACCCTCAATTCAACCGGATCCATTTACTCTCAAGAGGGGGTGGCACCGATGCGGCGAGTCCTCGTGGAAGTAAAACGATCGGCGAAAGAGAAAGTGTTGATGACCGAGCACCGCAAGAATCAAAAAACCTTCGCACCCATCGGCGAGGTAATCGATAAGGTGTTGCGGCAATGCAGGCCACAGCGCGATCAAGCATTGATTCAGGTCTGGGAGATCTGGGATCGGGCCGTCGGTGCGACCATTGCCGCCAATGCGCGTCCCGTGGCTGTTAACGGCAATGTGCTTCTAGTCCATGTCGCTTCGGCCACCTGGCTTCACCATATCCGCTTTTTAGAGCGTGAGGTGGTCGCCAAGCTGAACGCCGCCCTGGGTGCTGAACGGGTCAAAACCATTAAACTGAGAGTAGGCGATTTCTGAACGCCTCCGATCTGACCCGCGATACCTTTTTCGAGGGCCGGTTGGTCGTCACCCAAACCAGCCAGGGATATCGTTTTTCCATCGATGCGGTTTTGTTGGCGGCTTCCATCCGTCCCAAGCCGGACGATACGTTGCTCGATCTGGGAACGGGTTGCGGTATCATCTCCCTCATTGTGGCGTTTCGCTATCCGCGGATCCACATCCAGGCCGTGGAGGTCCAGCCGGAGTTGACCGAACTGGCCCAGCGCAATGTGGCTGCCAATCGTCTGGAACAACAAATCGAGGTGATCCAGGCGGATATGCGCTCGCTGCCCTCCGGGCAGGCCAAAGGGCCTTTTGATTGGATCGTCAGCAACCCCCCTTATCACCGTCTCGATACCGGGCGCATCAATCCCAACACGCAGCGGGCGCTGGCACGTCATGAAATCGCTGTGGATTTGGAACAGCTGTTGGCCTGTGCCCGGCGCATGCTGCGCACCGGTGGGCAC